>JAFPIE010000089.1 GCA_017388605.1 Acholeplasmatales bacterium
CGGTCTTGAAAACCGACAGGTGATGAAAGTCGCGCGGGGGTTCAAATCCCTCTTTCTCCGCCACTTATATATCGCGGGATGGAGCAGTCTGGTAGCTCGCCGGGCTCATAACCCGGAGGTCGTTGGTTCAAATCCTTCTCCCGCAACCAAAATGGTCCGGTAGTTCAGTTGGTTAGAATGCCGCACTGTCACTGCGGAGGTCGCGAGTTCGAGTCTCGTCCGGACCGCCATTTAGGTTTTATAATTTAATATTCGCCTCGGTAGCTCAGTTGGTAGAGCACAGGACTGAAAATCCTGGTGTCGGCGGTTCAATCCCGCCCTGAGGCACCATTTTTATTTTCAAACCTACCTTTCTTATAGATAAGCACTGACTTGTTCAGTGTTTTTTTTCTTTTATTATTATCTTTTTGGAATTATTTTTCGTTTTAGGATACACAGATATGTGTTTTTTGAACTTTTCCAAATGTTTTACTTTTGTTTTTATTTTTTTATTTATATTTTTCGTGTATAATAATAAAAGCAGTACTATATTTGAAAGGAGTTATTTCAAATGTTCGGAGATTTTTTTAATATAATTAAAAAGTTTTTTGATGATAACCTAGTTGCAAGGATGATTCTTGATGGCTGGCTAACATTAATGATCATATCTATTTTGGTTTTATTAGCCTTAAAATTTAGAAAGGCATTAAGCTTAATCATTATTGGCTTAATTATTTTTGGCTTCTATGGAGTTTCTACATGGTTAGATTTATCTGTTGCGAAACCAATTTATACAATAGCTGTTGGCTGTTATATTACAACTGCTGTAATTATACTTGCTCCTGAATTAAGAAAGATCATGGAGGTTCAACCAAAATCCTCTGACCAGCAAAAGGCTTTAGTTGTTTCATCAACACAGGCAACTATCGAAGCTGTAACAGAAGCAGTATTCAATATGGCATCCTTAAAGGTTGGTGCGCTTATCACATTTGAGCAGCATTATTCCTTACAGCAATATGCAGAACGCGCAATTTCTTTGAATGCGGATGTTTCAAGAGAATTATTGGAACAAATCTTTATTAAAGATTCTCCACTTCACGATGGTGGTGTAATCATCCGTGGTAACAAAATTGTCTGTGCTGCTGCATATTATACCTTAACTCAGGTTGACCTAGATAAAACTATTGGTTCAAGACATAGAGCTGGTATAGGTGTATCTGAAATTACAGACTCTCTAACCATTATTGTTTCTGAGGAGACTGGTGATGTTCATGTTGCAAACTCAGGATTTATGAAAAGCATGAATAATAAAAATGAATTGATTGAATACTTAAGTACTTACTTAGGTAAGACTACAGCATAAGGAGGGGTAATATGAAGGTATTTAATATTATAATTGAAATTTTAACATCCCCTTTTACAATCCTATTCCGTACAAAAGCTCAAAGAAATACGAGTAAGGTTGTAAAGCCTATCGTTGTGCTTGCCATTGCACTTTTAATTACTTGTGCAATATTGTTTTTATTCTACTATAAGGAGTTATTTGGAAAATGATAAGTTATATTAGCCAAAGTCCAATTATACCTGTTATATTTGCTGGTTTGGTTGTTATCATTGTCTTACTACAGTGCTTAGTTAAAAGAAGATTTTTAAAGGTAAGATTAGTATTATCTCTAATCAATACCTTTACAGCAGTACTTTTATTAGTATTTTTTGGAGAGATAGAAAAAAAGAATGAAGCTATAGGGAATGATGCCTATTTAATATGGACCTACATTGGTATGTTTACCATTGAGGTTGCTGCCTTTGCATTACTATTTAGTACAATAGATTTTTCTATCACAAATGAAAAATTCCAAAAGACTTTGACAACATCCCTAGATGAAACTAAATTATTTGTATTCCTAGATAAGAAGGATAGAGTAAAGGTCATTTCTAGCTGCTTCTTAGCAAATTTAGGAATTGAAGAAGAACAAGCCCTAAGAAAGAATTTCTTTGATGTAATTGAAGAAAAATATAGAATCATTGGAATGAATCAGGAAGCTGCTTTAAAAAACGATTTAAAGAAGTTTTTCTACCGCTATGATAAAAGAGTACAGGAGGGAGTAAAAACTCCACTTGAAATCAATATTCAATCCGATGATGGCCAAGAAGGTTCCTTCTATTTTGTAGAAGATCCTATATTTAGTCGTGGTACTTATCAAGGAAGATTATTAATGGGTGAGATGAAGGATGAGGAATCCTTAATGGGAATGGAAAAGGATTTATCTGAGGCTCAAGGTGAGCTTGATTTAATCCGTAGTCGTTTTACAACTCTACTTTATAAAACAAATGATGGTATATTCTTTAATAATATTACGAATCATTCCATTTGGTTTAATGATGTTTTAGTTGAAAAGCTATCCTTAAATGGAAATTCCTTAGATGCAGAGGAATTCTATTCCAATATGCATCCAGATGATATAGCACTTTACCAAAGTGTATTGAACAATAATCGCGGTGGAGATTATGAGGTTACCTACCGCTATAACACAGGAAGCTATTATGTATATATTAAGGAGGTCGGACAAAAGATTTGCCAAAATAATACAGTAGAATTCTGTGGTATTATGAATGTCATTGATGACTTCCGCTTTGAAAAGACAAATACAATTTTAGATTCCATAGGTACAGAAGCAGAATTAATGAATCGCTATAAGCAATTATTAAGCGATGAAAATAATGTATTTATGGTTGCTCATTTTAAGGTAGCATCTATTCCTGAAATCAATGAAAAATATGGAAGACCTGTAGGTAATATGATGCTAAGCCAATATGTAGCATATATTAAGAACAATTATGTTACAAATAATTATATTTACCGTGTATCTGGTTTGGAATTTGTAGCAATCATTACAAGCTATAATCGTATGGAGGCTTTAAAGAACTCCTTAAGAAATGAAGAAAAGATCTTACATGTTAGCGCAACCTATGCTAGTGAAAAGGTTGCAACAGAGGTCTATATGGGTATCGCATATTCTAGTGACCCAGGGAATAGACGTGAGACCCTAAATAATGCAAAATATGCGTTAAAATACGCTTCTAATCCACAATTTAAATCTTCTTACGCATTCTATAAGGATGTGAAATAATTGAATAAATTAGAAGCTAGAAGCTATGCGCTTCAAAAAAGAAAAGAAGTATCTATTAAAAAAATAGAAGAGGATGTAATAAATGAAATTATTGCATCTAAAATATTAGAGCCATTCCAGCATATAGGTATATATTATCCTATAGGCAAGGAAATGAATCTATTACCTCTTGCTTCCTATTATAAGGATAAAGAATTTTATTTACCTATAACAAAAGAAGAAATATCCTTTGTTAAATATAATAAAGAAATCCCTTTAGTAGATGGACCCTTTCACACAAAGGAGCCTAAAGGTATTATAAAGAATCGCGATGAAATTGAATGCTTTATTATACCTTGTGTTGCCCTTTCTCTACACAATCAAAGATTAGGCTATGGCAAGGGCTATTATGATAGGTATTTAGCTGGATATAAAGGATTAAAAATTGGAATTGTTTATAAGAATGCTATTTTAGATATAGATATGGATAGTTATGATTTAGTATTAGATATCGTTTATTCGGGGTGATTTTATGGTAAGTGTCCTTCTTTTAATGGCTGGAAAAGGCACGAGAATGGGTTATGGAAAAAATAAAATATTATTACCCTTTGGTGATAAATATCTATTTGAATATCCATTAGATACCTTCTTATCCTTTGGCTTTGAGGTAATATGTGTTATTTCAAAAGAGGATGAAGAGGAAGTATCTAAGGTATTAAATAAAAAGAATGTTAAATACACCCTAGGTGGTAAAACTAGGGGTGAATCTGTTTATAACGGATTAAAGGTAGCAAATGGGGATTATATTATGATTCATGATGCTGCTAGAATGTTTATTGATAAGGATTTAATTAATGAAATCCTAGCTACCTCTTTAGAGGAGGCGCCTATTCTTACCTACACTAAGGTAAAGGATACAATTAAAGCCTTAGAGGATAAAAAGCTAAATACTTTAAATAGGGATAGCTTAATTGCTGCTGCAACACCACAGTGTGCTAAAAAATCCTTATTCCTAGATGTATATGAAAAAGCATTTAAGGAAGAATATAGTGGTACAGATGATATATCCTTAATTGAAAAATATTATAAGGATATGGAAATAAAGCTTGTTTTAGCTAAGGATACTATATTTAAGGTTACAACAAAGCTTGATTATGATTTAGCTTTATTGCTATGGAGGGAAATCTATGATTAGAATAGGTCATGCGTGGGATACGCATAAGCTTGTAGAAAATAGAAAGCTCATACTCGGTGGAATCTTAGTAGATTATCCCTTAGGATTATTAGGGCATAGTGATGCGGATGTTGTATTACATGCAGTTGCAGAGGCATTACTTGGCTCCTTAGCCTTAGGAGATTTAGGTACGTTTTATCCAGATAATAGCGATAAAACATTAAATATGGATTCTAAGATTATATTGAAGGAATGCTACCAAAGAGTTTTAGATTTAGGATTTCATATCAATAATTTAGATTTAACTATTTATTCCCAAAATGTAAGAATTGCTCCTATAAGAGTAAAGATTCAAGAAAGCATTGCGGGATTGTTAAATATAAGAAAAGACCAGGTGTCTATTAAAGCGACAACCTGGGAGAAGATGGGATTTATTGGAGAAGGTAAGGCTTTAGCCTGTGAATGTGTTTGCTTAGTTGAGGATTAAAAATTATTTTTAATGGAGGTGATTCCATGCTTTCCAATTCTATTAATATGGTAGAAATCATTATTGCAGATGGAATTGCACTGCTTGTTTTATTTATATGTGCATTCAGCAATATGGTAAGAATGAAAATAAAAAGCGCAGATGGACTATCTTTATTAATCTTAATTATTGTCCTTTCCCTATGCTGTATATTTGAGGCTTTTGTTTCCTTAGTTGATGGTGGAAGTGGAATTGTTCCGCAAAATGATTTTACGCGAGCCTTTAATTTGATTGGTAATACGATAACCTTTACAGGAAACATTATTATGTCTTGCTGCTGGAGTATATTTGTTATTGGTCATTTAAGTGGTTATGTAAAAAAGAGTAGAATCTATGTTCTATCAGGAATTTTAATGGCTTATTTAATTGCAATTATCATTAATTGCTTTGTTCCATATATATTTAGTGTAGATAGTGATGGTGTATATCATAGAGAGGGTATAGCCTATTATAGCAATGTCGTATTAGCTGTTGTACTTTTCGTTATAGATCCACTCTTTAATTATATTAGAATTAAAAGAAGTGGTGGCTTATTAAAATTCTTCCCTATTTGGTTATTCTATTTACCTGCTGCAACAGGAATCCTATTCCAAACTCTATTCTATGGTATTTCAACAATTTATGTTGGATTATGCTTAGGTATTTGTGGTATATTGATGGCATCTCAAAATGATATGATTTTTAGAGATAAGCTAACAAGCCTATATAATCGATATTATTTGGATAGATTAAAGGAAAGATTAAGTAGAAAAAGAGGAAAACAAGACTTTACAGTAATGATGCTAGATTTAAATGGCTTTAAAAAAATTAATGATAATTATGGTCATTTAACTGGTGATGAGGCATTAATTACTACTGCAAATTTATTAAGAGAAGCCGTAGGAAGCTATGGTAATATTATTCGATATGCTGGAGATGAATTTGTTATTATTTTAAATATTGAAGAAGAGATACAAATTCAAGAAAAGATTATCCATATTAGAGAAACCTTTGATGCTTTTAATGAAAAGCATTTAGTACCTTATACATTATCTGTTTCAATAGGTTATTCTAAAACGAATTTTAAGGATTATACTATCGATGAAATTATGAATGATATCGATAAGAAGATGTATATAGATAAAATGAAGCAGCATGAGCTTCATCCTGAATGGTCAAGATAATAAAAGGAAGTGATGATTCATGTTTTTGAGTAGTCCTAATTTTATATCTATTATAGTTGCGAATGTGGTTGCTATATTCACTTTGCTTACCGTTGGTGTAGGTAGTAGCTATAAGCTTAGAGAAGGATCTAAAGAAAGCAAAACATTAATCATCATGATGATTTTGATTGGTCTTGCATCCATACTTGATCCTATTGTGTTTTTAGTGGATGGTTCTACAGGAATCATTAAAAACATGAATGATTTCTATATATTTGTGAACCATTTTGGAAATGGTGCTATCTATCTATTAGATTTATGTGTTGTCATTTCCTGGTCTATCTTTTTAGTATTCCATTTAAATGGCTCTGTAGGATTAAAAAGAATTATTTGGTATGCTGTTATTTTTGGTGCATCCTTTATCATTTTATTGATTAATATATTCTTCCCATTCATCTTTGAGGTAGATATGGATGGAGTATATAGAAGAGTTGAAAATGGTGCATTTGGTTATGTATTATTTACAGTTATAGATATTATCATTTTATTAGATAGCGTATTCTTCTTTGTTCATGCAAGAATAAGAGGAGGTATTTTAAAATTCTTCCCTATTTGGGTATTCTTAATACCCGTAATTGCAGGTATTGCTGTACAAGGAATTTATTATGGCGTTTCAACAATTAATGTTGGCTTCTCCTTAGCTGTATGCGGAATGCTTATGAGTATGCAAAATGATTTGATATTCTTTGATAAGCTTACAGGCTTATATAATAGATATTATCTAGACCATTTAAAAAAGAAAATGAATGCTTCAGATAGAAAAGCAGAATATACAGCAATGATGCTCGATTTAAATGGCTTTAAGCAAATCAATGATAAATATGGTCATCAAGAGGGAGATAATGCTTTAATAAAAACAGGTGAGCTCCTTAGGGTTGCTGTAGGAAGCTATGGTACAGTAATAAGATATGCTGGTGATGAATTTATTATTATTTTACATACACAAGTAGATGCTATTATCAATGAGGTTGTATATAATATAAATCGTCAGTTTAATATATATAATAAAGGACATGTGGTTCCTTATGAATTATCTATTTCTATAGGCTATTCTAAAGCGGATTTAAAGAAATATAGCGTTGATGATTTAATGAATGATATCGATAAGAAAATGTATTTAGATAAAGAAAAAAGAAAACAAGAGAATAAGGGATAAAAGCTGAGGATTCCTCAGCTTTTCTATAAGAGGTTATATGATACGTGTACTTTTTGTTTGTCATGGAAATATATGTAGAAGCCCCATGGCAGAATTCCTATTTAAGGATATGGTAAAAAGAAATGGGCAGGAAAAGGATTTTTATATTGAATCCTGTGCAACCTCAAGTGAGGAAATAGGAAATCCTGTTCATAGTGGAACAAAAAGAATATTAAACTCCTTAGGGATTGATTGCTCTTTGAAAAGAGCTAGAAGAATAAGATATGAGGATTATGATACATTCGATTATATTCTTTTAATGGATGAGGAAAACAGGTGGGGCTTAAGATATGTGATTTCAAATGACCCTAAAAATAAGATTCATAATTTATTAGAATATGCTGGATTAAATAGAGATATAAGGGATCCTTGGTACACAGGAAACTTTAAGGAGACCTATTCCGATATAATGCTTGGGTTAAATGCATTTTATAACTATCTTATTAAGAAATAAACTTTGAATTATCCTATGGATAGTGTATAATAGTGGCGGTGAAAAAAATATGGTATTTAAATGTGTAAAAGGAATGTTTGAACTTGTAAAAAATTACAGGGAAGCATTCAATTTAGAAGCATTCCAATCAAAATATTTAGAGGAATACTTCGATAAGGACATGTATATAGTTGGCGATATTTCATCAGAAATCCTAAGACTAAAGGGATTTAATACAGATCCTAAGAGTGATAATTATTATGGATTTATTGAGGATTATTTAGAAATATCCTGTGCCTTTGGGTGCCCATACTACGTCTTAAAGAGAATCAAGAATGAGGATGAATATAGACGTCTTGAAAAAGAGGGTAAGCCTGTAGATACAGAGGATGATCGTATTACGATTCATCCTATGACTAAGGAAAATTTCGATAAGGAATCCTTAGTATTAAAGCCATCGCAAAAGGGTAAGCCAAATATTGTGATTGACCCAAGAAAAATTAATTCGATTCCTAAGGGAGAATTACCAAAGGATTTAGTAGATGATAATGATTCTAAGGATCAAAATAAGAAGGGCAATAAGGAAGTAGAGGAAAAGGTTGTAACACAAACCTTCGTATCTGCCTCTGAGGGCTTTGATCCATCTAAGATGAAGGATAGAAGAAGACCTGATATGAGGGATAAAAAGAAAAATCCTAAGGATAATAAGCCTAAACAGTTTAATAATAATAACAATAAGCCAAAGAGCGATAATAGAGTAAAAAATGATTCTTCTGAGGAAAAACAAAAAGAGAACTTCAATAGAAACAAGAATCATTATAAAAAGAATAAGAATTTTAATGGTAATAGACAGGATAAGGGCAAGGATAAGTAGTTATGGAAAATAATGCTAGAGCAAGTGAAGAAATATTAAAGGATATTGATAAGGTATTAGAAAAGATTCGTCCTTATCTAAATAGTGAGGGCGGAGATATCGAATTAGTAAAATTCGAGGATGGCATCGTGTATGTAAAAATGATGGGTGCATGTGTCGATTGTGGTGCCCTAGATTCCACTTTAACCGATGGTGTTGAGGCATTACTTATGGAATATGTTCCTGAGGTAATTGGCGTTAAAAACGTTATCGATTCAATTTAAGAATTGAAATCTTCCTTTTAGGGAGATTTTTTATTTATTTTTAGAGTTAGTAATGCTATAATGTATAAGGTGATTTCAAGGAGGATTTTCTAATGGAAAAGAAATTAGTTTTAGATGTATCAAAGACAAAGGGCTTTTATGATGAGGCCTTATATAATGAGGTTAAAAAGGAAGTATTAGCTGCACAAAAGGTTTTAAATGAAGAAACTGGTGCAGGTAATGATTTCTTAGGCTGGTTAGATTTACCAGTAAATTATGATAAAGAAGAATTTGCAAGAATTAAGGCTGCAGCTAAGAAGATTCAGTCTAATTCTAGCGTACTTGTAGCTATCGGTATTGGTGGTTCTTATTTAGGTGCTCGTGCAGCAATTGAATTCATGAAGAAATATTTCAACCAAAAGGGTGTTGAGGTTATCTTTGTTGGTAACCAGATTTCTTCTACCTATGCATATGAGCTACTTGACTACCTAAAGGATAAGGATTTCTCTATTAATGTAATTTCTAAGTCTGGTACTACAACAGAGCCTGCCATTGCATTCCGTGTATTTAAGGCATATGCTGAGGAAAGATATGGTAAGGAGGGTGCAAAGGAAAGAATCTATGCAACTACAGACAAGAAGAAGGGTGCATTAAAGACTTTAGCTGATGCTGAAGGATATGAAGAATTCGTAGTACCTGATAACATTGGTGGACGTTTCAGTGTATTAACTGCAGTAGGTCTACTTCCTATTGCTGTTGCAGGAATTGACATTGATGAAATGTTAAAGGGTGCAGCTGATGCACGTGAATTATATAAGACTGCTGCATTCGAAAAGAATGAAGCATTACAGTATGCTTTAGTAAGAAACGTATTATATCGTTCTGGCAAGAAGCTTGAAATGCTTGTAAACTACGAACCAAGATTAAGCTATTTCGCTGAATGGTGGAAGCAATTATATGGTGAATCTGAAGGTAAGGATCATAAGGGATTATGGAATACAAGTGCTTCCTTCTCTACAGATTTACACTCCTTAGGTCAAATGATTCAGGATGGCGAAAGAACAATCTTCGAAACTGTATTAAACATTGAAAATCCAGTAGAAGAGGTTAAGATTTCTGCAACAGAGGATAATCTTGATGGCTTAAATTTCTTAGCTGGTAAGTCTATGGATTATGTAAATAAGATGGCAATGGAGGGTACATTACTTGCTCATGTTGAGGGTGGAGTACCTAACATTAGAGTAACAGTTCCTAATGTATCTGCATATACATTTGGTTATATGGTATATTTCTTTGAATATGCTTGTGGTGTATCTGGATATACCCTAGGTGTTAACCCATTCAACCAGCCAGGCGTTGAAGCATATAAGAAGAATATGTTTGCCCTTTTAGGTAAGCCAGGCTATGAAGAGAAGCAAGCAGAGCTATTAGCTAAGCTTGGAAAGTAAGATAATAGGACGGATATACCGTCCTTTATTTTTAAATAAAAAGTAAAGGATGATAATTATGGCAGAATTTAAGCGAATTGCAAAGTTTTATAAGGTTTCTAAGGAACAATACCTAAAGAGCTTTGATAATAAAAATAATGAGGAAATTCTATCGATTTATGATGACATTTTATTACCTAAAAGAGCAACTAAAGGCTCTGCAGGCTATGATTTTTTTGCACCATTTGATATTGTGCTAAACCCAGGTGAAACCATTAAGGTTCCAACTGGTATTAGAGTATCTATGGAAGAAAATTATGTGCTTAAGCTATACCCAAGATCTGGTTTAGGATTTAAATATAGATTACAGCTAAATAATACAGTAGGTATTATTGATTCTGATTATTATTATTCAGATAATGAAGGTCATATCTTTGCAAAAATAACTAATGATTCTAATGAAGGAAAAACATTAGAAATCAAAAAAGGCCAAGGCTTTATGCAGGGTATTTTTGTAGAATATGGCATTACAGTAGATGATGATACTGTTGAAGTTAGAAATGGTGGCTTTGGCTCTACAACCAAATAAATGTTCGAATAATATACAGAAAACGTACAAAAAGATATGATTTTGTTTACGAAAAACGTTTTGGTTACATATATTATTGAAATGTGTCTTAAAATGACATATAATAACATTGGTTTGAAAAAGGAGGAACAGAGTTATGGGTTTCATTAATTGGATTGATGGTTTATCTAAGGGTATGAAGATTTTAGTATTCTTCCCAATTTGGGGTTGGGTCTTTGGCTTCTTATATAGATTATTTAAGTTCATTAACGATACTTCAAAGGTTATCAACTTGATTGGTGCAATTCTATTCGTTTTAGGACCTCTAGGATTTGTTCTTGAAATCATTGACTTTGTGTTCATTTTCGTTAATGAAAAGCCAACATTCTTGGTAGACTAAGAAAAAAATCCTCTTTACGAGGATTTTTTGAATGTTTTATAGAGTAGTATAATTATATTTGGTAGAAAAGGAGATTATTATGGATCGTTGGTTTAACAATTTACCAAGATTAGTACAAATCATTTTACTTTTCATTCCAGTATGTAACTGGGTAATGGAAGTTGGTGTAAGATGGTCTAAGTTTGCACATGATGGCGGATTCATTCGTTTAATTTGTGCACTTGTTGTAACTATCTTTGGTGTATTCGTTGGTTGGTTAGACGCTATTTGGTGTCTATTATTCCATCATATGCTATTTGCATAAAAAGAAGAGGATTAGCAGAAATTTGCTAATCCTCTTTTTCTATTTTCTTTTTATATGCTCGTATATATTTCTATAAATTGATCTTTATATTTTACTTCATTATCTTTGATTTCACTTGGAATGCCTTCTATTTCACAAGTATGAATAGATTGCTCAAAGGAATTGATTAATCGTTCAAGGCTTTCTTTGCTTTCATTGCCCTTATAATTTTTTATAAAATCTTCCTCTTGCTTAAGTAGGGAAGCATTATATTCCTTTATAGAATCTATAGCATCCACTACATTGGCATTAAATTTGTTCTTTTCTTTGGCTAAGGCATCATAATCTAAAGCACCCTTAGATGCTAGTAATTCAAGTTGATTGATTTTCTTTTTTTGTGCAATTAAAGCATTAATACAAGCATTTTTATTGTTCCATAGGTATTGTGCATTATATAGTAGAATAAGCCAATCCTTATGCTTGATTTCAATACTAAGGAATTCATCACTAACATGATTTCTTTTTAATTCGTTCATTTGTCTTTCAAATGTGGCATTTACTCGATCAAGCTCAAAATCGATTTGACCAATAGTCATATCCTTCATTTCATTCTTTGCACGAATGATAATATCCTCATTTAATCCATTTAAAGCAGCTTGAAGATTCTTTTTTTCACGTTTGAATTCAGCAAGTCTTTGATCTAAGGCATCAGGACTAAGTGCACCCTTTTTCATTAAGACATCGTTTTGTTCTTGCTTCTTTTCGAATTGAATTACTTGATTAAGAAGAGAATCCTTTTGCTTGGTTTCTATAATAGGGGTATCATTTTTCTCTTTTTCTTTTTTCTCACCCTGTGGTCTTACTTTAGCATCATCAAGAAAGATATGCTTCCTTACACCGTGATTTGGCTTTCCCTTTTCTGCTTCCCATATAATAATTGGCCCCAGTGGAGCGAAGAATGTACCAAAGATTATACTCGCTACTATAGATTTATAAATCATATATCCAACTCCATAGAATAGAAGGAAGAAGAGGATGGCAACAGCAATGCAAACAAGCGCAAGCTTTGTGCTATCTATTGGAGTTATAGTATATGCTTCCTTTGTTTGATCATTTACGATAGATTGGACATTTTTTCCTTTGTAGGGTGTATTTATAATCCAAAATGGTAATAGAGCGTATACCTTCCTCATATTGGAAATCTCGAAATCATAAATGCTAATACCTTCCTTTTGGTAGCAATGGAGTATTTCTCTAAAATTTTGTTCACAGCCTTCTTTAAGTCTATTTTCCGCTCTTTCCTCCATATTATCTAAGCGATCATTGGCCTTTTTAGAAAGATAGCCAGCCATATAAGAGGTTGTAAAAGGAATAAGCTCAATATCCTCATAGGAGCAAATGGAATCCATTGTATCATTGTCGATTTCATTTAAGGCATCTATAGGCATGTTTTTAAATTCTACAGTAATATCTAAAAGACTACATTTAAATGGAGATATATGGAATTTGCTTGCGGCAACTTCATTTATTTTTCCATCAGGTAGGCTTGCTTTAAAATCAACAACACCACTGAAAAGATAAAAAGGGATATATATTGGCGTAAGAGTAGAATTGGATATTTGCTTTTTTAATTCTCTTGGTATAAAGCTTTTTGTATTTAAATAATATAATAATGCACGTTTAGCTTCCTCTTTCGTACTTTTTATAGGAAGTATGTACTTAGGCTTATATTTTCCTGCCATAGATTCCTTAAAAAGTAAATTGTTGCCACAATATGGGCAGGTAGTAGAAACCATTTCCTTAGAACCAACGATGCTAGCACCACAGGCTTCACAGACATATTCTTGAAAGCTATCTAAATCAGAATATAACTCATCCTCTTCACTTGGACTTAGCTCCTCTTTATATTTAAACAAATCTTTCGAATTATATATTGTTTTACAAGAGGAGCATATAAGCTTTCCTGTATTAGGATCATAGGATACAACACCACCACAATTAGGGCATTCAAAAGTTTTACCTTCCATAATATAATCCCCCTTTCATACATGAAATTATTATACTATAAATTATCGAAAAATAAAAAAATAAATAATACTTGCAATTCAAAAATAATATGGTATAATTTAAGGGCTGTTTTATGCAGTAAAGCACATCATTCCGCTGGCAATTGGGATTTATTGGCTATGAATCATGTTAAGTAAAAGGAGATATACTATGGCAAATGCAAAGGGTCAGGCTTTAATCAATGAGATTACAGCTGAATATCTTCAGGATCGTCCTAGCTTCCGTGCTGGTGATACTGTAAAGGTATATGTTAAGATTGTCGAAGGTGATACTCATCGTATCCAGGTATTCGAAGGCTTAGTTATTAAGCGTCAGGGTTCTGGTATTTCTGAGACATTCACTGTAAGAAAGATTTCTTACAATGTAGGTGTTGAGCGTACATTCCCTGTTCATACACCATCTATTGACCATATTGAAGTAGTTAGAAAAGGTAAAGTACGTCGTGCTAAGTTAAATTACATCCGTACATTATCAGCTAAGGCTGCTCGTATTAAGGAACGTCGATAATCAAGGAAGACTGTTAGAGGAAACTCTAGCAGTTTTTTTCATTTAATTGTGGGAAATTATAAAAAAGAATAACAACAGTATTGACAATTGTTATAAAACACTGTAATATAATATTCCCAAGATGTGATAGTCTGACTATCATTTTGGGAGTGCAGTGAAGATTTAAATTGGTTATTATTACAAAAAACAGTCAATTTGTAAAGCCATATTAGGCATATATTGATTTTATTCGAATAGTATGTTATAATAACCTTGTTATTGAAGTAGAAAAAGCAAAATGAAAGAAAGAAGAGGAAAAAAGTATGAAGGATGATGAAATTAAGGTAAAAATTGCGGAAGTTGCAAAGCAGGAATTTTTAGAATTAGGTTATGTTGATGCCTCTATGAGAAATATTTCAGCTAAGGCTGGTTTAACTACAGGATCTTTATATAATAGATTTAGAGATAAGGCTGAATTATTTGAATATATCGTAGGAGATGCAGTAAATGGTGTATTTGAAAAATTTGAGAATTTTAATGCTGCATATTCCATTGGTGAAAATGCTGAAATCCAAAGTGAAGAAGAGCAATATAATACATCTGCAATGAAGTTTATTATTGATACTATGTTTGATAATTATGATTCCTTTGATTTAGTTATTAACAAGGGTATTGGTTCTCCATATGAGAATTTTATGGATAAGCTTATTGGTGTTGCAACAGAGAATACAGTAAACTATATTTATAGTGCTAAGCAAGGAATTAAAAATCCTCAAATTGTTGCCGATGTTACACATTTATTAAATGTTGCCTTATTTGATGCTATTGCAGAAATTTTCCGTAAGCATTATACTAAGGAGCAGGCAGCCTATTATATGAAGAGCATTTATTTCTTCTATAATGCTGGTTGGACAAAGCTATTAGAAAAGGATTTTTAAAAAAGGGCCTATGGCTCTTTTTAATTGGGGGTAAAGATGAAGAAGCTAGTTTTACGTAAGGAAGAAGCTGTAGATATTGAAAAGCTAATTGATGCAAAGGTTGAAACGGATTCTGGAGTATTTAAAAAGGTATTTCCTACAAAATGGGGAATTATAACCTTATTAATTTTTGAAAGATATTATCATAGAATTGATTCTGATCTTTCTATTACAGTAATATCAGATAAAAGGGATACTGAGACTACCGTTGAAATTATTGCTGCAGGAGGAAAAACCTCTGTTTTACAGTTCGATTTTGCGGCTGAAAAGTCTGCGACAAAATCGATTGCAGGAATCCTTATAAATGATGGTTTTGAGATTTTAGAGGACTAATTCTAGTCCTCTTTCATTTTTTACATTAAAATCACATTGTTATTTACATATTTTTTCAAAAAACGCTTACATTTTGAAGGCTTGAAATATTGAAAATGAATTTTCACTATGATATAATACAATTACTATATATCGCGTGAGGTGAGTATCAAATGGCAAATACAACAATTTATGACGTTGCTGGAGCAGCAAAAGTATCTTTAGCAACTGTAAGCCGTGTCATGAACAATCCTGAAAAAGTAAATCCCGAGACTAGAGAAAAGGTATTAAAGGTAATTAAGGAATTAGGATACCGTCCTAATGCCATCGCCAGAGGTCTTGCGAGCCGTAAAACTACCACAGTAGGTATCGTTATGGCAGACGTTTCCAGAGCTGCAACAGCACAGCTACTAGGTGGTATTATTGATATCAGTAAAAAATATGATTATGCAATTAAATTATTCTCTATGGCAGAAAATGACGATATTAAAGAAACAATTCGTCAGGTAGTTGCAGAGCAGGTTGATGGTATCTTATTTTTAAATGATGAGCTAGAGCCATCCCAAATGGAAATGTGCATGAGCTTAATTCAAGATGCACAAATTCCAGTTGTTTTATGTAATGCAATGTATGATGAAAAGGATATTCCTGCTGTAGGTATCGATTATGAGAATGCAACATATGATATTACAAAGGAATTAATTGATAAGGGCAAAAAGAATATTTATCTTGCAACTACAGTAAGAAGATATTCTGTTAATTTCCATAAGATTGCAGGTTATACAAAGGCTATGCAGGATGCAGGACTTGAGCCTTTAGTATTCCGTACATCTGGTGATGTATCTATCAATACATTACACTTCCAGGAATTTATTAAGCACAATAACATTGAAGCATTAATTGCAGTACGTGATTCTATTGCAGTTTCCTTCATGAATGTTATGATTAAGGCAGGCTTTAAGATTCCTGAGGATTGTGAGGTTGTAGGATTACAAAACACAAAATATGCAATTCTTTCAAGACCTAACTTGACATGCGTGGATACTCCGGTGTATGATATAGGAGCTGTTTCTATGAGACTTTTAACTAAGTTCATGAAGCATGAGGAAATTCAAGAATCTAAGGTATTATTACCTTATAGAATCGTAGAAAGAGAAACAACAAAAGAATAATCCTGGTGAAGGAAAAGAAGTAGGTTTAAATTTTTAAGCTATAGAGAGCTCATGGTTGGTGGAAATGAGTACAAAATTTAAATTGAATTACATTCTGGAGGGAATTTAATGAGTGCCATACGTATGTATGGAACTAAGGTGGTACCGCGAAATATTCGTCCTTAGAGTAATCTAAGGGCGTTTTTTTAATTTTAAAGGAGGAATTATTTATGGGTATTTATGAAGAATTAGAGTGGAGAGGATTAATTAAGGATGTATCTGATCCATCATTGAAAGAGAAATTAAATGCAGGAGGACTTACCTTCTATATTGGAACCGATCCAACTGGAGATTCCTTACATATAGGGCATTTCTCTAGCTTTTTAATTTCAAAAAGATTAAAGGATGCAGGACATCATCCAATTTTACTTGTTGGTGGTGCAACAGGATTAATTGGAGATCCAAAGCCAGATGCAGAGCGTCCTATGATCACAAAGGAAGAGGTTTTACATAACTTCAATTGCCTTAAGGCTCAGGCTGAAAAGATCTTTGGCTTTGAGGTTGTAAATAACTACGATTGGATTAAGGATATTAATGTCTTAGATTTCTTAAGAGATTATGGTAAATTCTTTAATGTAAACTATATGCTAAATAAGGATATTGTAGCTAGAAGATTAGCTGAAGGTATCACATTTACCGAATTCTCTTATATGATTTTACAGGCACTTGATTTTTGGTATTTAAATAAGACTAAGAATGTTACACTTGAGGTTGCAGGACAGGATCAGTGGGGTAATATTACTGCAGGTATCGAGCTTACAAGAAAGAAAGAGGGCAAAGAGGTATATGGCTTCACTATGCCACTTTTAACTAAGGCGGATGGTACAAAATTTGGTAAGACCAATGGTAAGGCAGTATGGCTTGATGCAAAGAAGACAAGTCCATATGAGATGTACCAATTCTTCATCAATAGTGAGGATTCCAAGGTTATTGATTACTTAAAGTTCTTAACGTTCCTATCTAAGGAAGAAATTATGGAATTAGAGGAAAAGAATAAGGTTGCACCTCACCTAAGAGAAGCACATAAGGCACTTGCACATGAGGTAATTACCTTCTTACATGGTGAAGAGGCATACAATGAGGCAGTAAAGATTAGTGAGGCATTATTCTCCGGTAAGGTAAATGAGCTTACTGCAGATGAAATCCAAATGACAGAAAATGACCTACCTCTAGTTATGGGTAAGGATTATACCTTAGCTGAGGCATTAATCGAATGTGATTTAGCAAAATCAAAAAGAGAGGCTAGAGAATTCATTCGTAATGGTGCCGTATTAGTGAATGGGGAAAAGGTTACAGACGAGGCAGCCACCATTTCTAAGGATAAGGCTATCGAAGGTAGATATATTGTCCTAAGAAGAGGTAAAAAGCTTTACGCTTTATTAAAATACTAAAGAGAAGCTCTGGGGAAACCCGGAGTTTTTTTGATTATTTTGCAAAATTCTTAAATAAAATTAGAAGAAATCCATAAAAATGAGTACATTGTACACATTTTCACATTTTAAAAGAATTGAGTTTTCTAGATATATTTTATATAATAGATTGAATTTTAATAATTCTATGGTTTCGGAGGTAATGAAAATGGAAAAGATTAAAATGACAACTCCACTTGTTGAAATGGATGGAGATGAAATGACTCGTATTCTATGGAAGATGATTAAGGATGAGCTTATTTATCCTTTCGTAGATTTAAAAAGCGAGTATTATGATTTAGGATTAATGGAAAGAGAAAGGACAAAGGATCAGGTAACGATTGACTCTGCCAATGCGACAAAAAGATTAGGCGTTGCTGTAAAATGTGCAACTATTACGCCAAATAAGCAAAGAGTAGAGGAATACAATTTATCTGAAATGTGGAAGAGCCCTAATGGTACGATTCGTGCTATCTTGGATGGTACTGTATTTAGAGCACCTATTCTAATTGATCCTATTAAGCCTCAGGTAAAGAATTGGAAAAAGCCAATTACTATCGCAAGACATGCCTATGGTGATGTATATAAGGGAACAGAATTTAGAATTACAGAACCAGGCAAGGCAGAGCTTGTATTCACTGGTGAATCTGGCAATATCATGAGAGAAACCATCTATGATTTTGAATGTGGTGGAGTACTTCAGGGCTTATATAATAAGGATTCTTCTATAAAATCCTTCGCTCATTCTTGCTTTAAATATGCAATTTCTACGAAACAGGATTTATGGTTCTCAACAAAGGATACTATTTCTAAGAAATATGATCAGACATTTAAATTAATGTTTGAAGAGATTTATGAGAAGGAATATAAGGCAGAATTTGAAAAATTAGGCATTAAATATTTCTATACCTTAATCGATGATGCTGTAGCTAGAGTTATAAGAAGTGAGGGTGGCTATATTTGGGCATGCAAGAACTATGATGGTGATGTAATGAGTGATATGGTATCTACAGCCTTTGGCTCCTTAGCTATGATGACTTCTGTATTAGTTTCTCCAGACGGAAAATATGAATATGAAGCAGCTCATGGTACAGTTACGAGACATTATTATAAATATTTAAAGGGTGAGGAAACATCTACAAACCCTATGGCTACTATATTCGCATGGAGTGGTGCCTTAAGAAAAAGAGGAGAGCTTGATGGCCTTAAGGATTTAGTTGTATTTGCAGATAATTTAGAGGCTGCATCTATTGAAACCCTAATGCAGGGTACTATGACTAAGGATTTAGTTGGGTTAGTCGAGGATGGCTTTACATGCCATGCAGTAAATTCTTTAGAATTTATTCAGGCAATTCGTAAGAACCTAGAATTAAAATATTAATTTTGAGAGCTTCGGCTCTCTTTTTTTCTAATTTTTAACTAAGAAAGCGGTTGACAAACCGCTTAAAATATAAGGAATTGTCGATTTTTCCGAATTTCTATGATATAATGTGATAAATCTTTTGTATTTTTGGAGGGGACCTATAATGAAAAAGACATTAACATATAAAATATTAGATGCTCACAAGGTAAGTGAGGATTTAGAAAATAATAAAATGAGCATTAAAATTGACCAAACCTTAACACAGGATGCAACAGGTACTATGGCATACTTAGAATTCATATCCTTTGGTATTGATAAGGTTAAAACAGATTTATCTGTTTCCTATGTCGATCATAATACATTACAAAATGGATTTATGAATGCAGATGACCATAAGTTTTTACAAACGGTTGCTGATAAATACGGTATCGTATTTTCTAAGGCAGGTAATGGTATATGTCACCAGGTAAATGTAGAACGCTTTGCTGTACCTGGAAGAACAATTCTAGGTTCTGATTCCCATACACCTACATCTAGTGGTGTTGGTGCACTTGCGATTGGTGCTGGTGGACTTGATGTTGCTTGCGCAATGGCAGGTATGCCTTTTACTATCGTAAGACCAAAGGTTGTCGGTGTTAAATTATTAAATAAATTAAGAAATGGCGTATCCGCTAAGGATATTATTATTCACCTAATAGGATTAATGACCGTAAAGGGTGGAGTAAATAAGGTTATTGAATATTATGGAGATGGTGTTAAAACATTATCTGTACCTGAGCGTGCAACGATTTGTAATATGGGTGCAGAGCTAGGCGCAACATCTTCCGTCTTCCCATCAGATGAAATCACAAAGGAATTCTTAAGATTACAAGGAAGAGTAGAGGATTATAAGGAATTATCTAGTGATGAGGGATGTCGATATGATGAGGATATCACTATTGATTTAGCTACATTAGAGCCAGAGGCTTCCTGCCCTAATTCTCCAGATAATGTAAAACTAGTATCTCTGCTTAAGGATATTAAGGTAGATCAGGTATTAATTGGTTCTTGTACAAATTCAAGCTATTATGATTTCGTTAAGGTTGCATCTATCCTAAAGGGTAAAAAGATTCATAAGGATGTTTCCTTAGGTATCGCTCCAGGCTCACAGCAGGTACTTCAAATGATTACTAAAAATGGTATTTTAGATGTATTACTAGAGGCTGGTGCTAGAATATTAGAATCTGCATGTGGACCTTGTATTGGTATGGGTCAATCCCCTGCAACAGATGCAGTATCCTTACGTACCTTCAATAGAAATTTCTATGGTAGAAGTGGTACAAATTCAGCAAAGGTATATTTAGTTTCACCTGAGGTTGCTGCATTATCTGCAGTAAATGGCTATATTTCAAGCCCACTTGGTATGGAATTGAATGAATTTAGTATGGATGTTGAATATCCAAAGTGTGATTCCTTATTATATAAGCCAACATTTGCATCTGAGGTTGTGATGGGACCAAACATTAAGCCAATTCCAAAGTTTTCACCTATCGGCAATAATTTCAATGCTAAGGTAATGATTTCACTAGAGGATAATATTACAACAGACCATATTATGCCAGCAGGTGCTAAGGTATTACCTTATAGATCGAATATTGAAAAGATTAGTGAATTTGTATTCTCTAATATTGATGAGGGCTTCTCCAAAAGATGCCTTGATAATGGCGCTGGTGTTATCGTTGCGAAAACAAATTATGGTCAGGGCTCAAGCCGTGAGCATGCCGCTATTGCACCAAGATATTTAGGTATTAAGGCAGTTATTGCATCATCATTTGCTAGAATTCATAAAAAGAATTTAATTAATTTTGGTATTTTACCAATAGAGCTTGATATTGAGGCGGATTTATTTGATGAAATTAATGTTTCCTTTGATAAGGAAACCATTAAGGTTACAAACAAAACAAAGGGTAAGAGTTACGAAAGGGTATTAGATCTTACACCAGAGGAATATAATTTAATTCAAGTTGGTGGATTATTAAATACCTTCTAAAGGAGGGATATTATGGATGATTATTTTTTATTAGAAAAATATCATGATTTACTAGAGGATGGTGCTATTCCATCAGATTTATACGATAAATATGATGTAAAAAGAGGACTTAGAAATAATAATGGTACTGGAGTATTAGTTGGTTTAACTAAGGTAGCCGAGGTATCTGGTTATTATGTTGAGGATGGCGTTAAGCTTCCAAAGGAAGGTAATCTATATTATAGAGGGATTGATATTCGTGATGTAGCTAAAATGGCAGGTGATGATTTTGGCTATGAGAATACATGCTTCCTACTATTATTTGGTCATTACCCAAATCAAACAGAATCAAAAATCTTTAAGGCAGTGATTCGAGACCAATATGAGTTACCTGAGGGATTTATGGAAAATATTATTCTAAAGAATCCATCAAAATCCTTGATGAATCATATGACAAGAAGTATTTTATCCTTGTATTCCTTTTATGAGGATCCAGATAATATTGAAGGCTTTGAGCTAATAAAGAAGGGTGTTTCCCTAATTTCAAAGATGCCTGCAATCATGGCCTATTCCTTACAAACAAAAACACATTATTTAGACCATGATTCCTTACATATTCATTTCCCAAAGAAGGAATATTCCTTCGCTGAAAATATTTTATATTTATCTAGAAATGATGGTAAATTTACAGAGCTTGAGGCAAAGACATTAGATATGTGCTTAATGGTTCATGCAGACCATGGTGGAGGAAACAATAGTGCCTTTGTTGGTACGGTAGTTTCATCTACCCTAACAGATATCTATTCTATGGTTGCCGCATCTATGTGCTCCTTAAAGGGCCCAAGACATGGTGGAGCCAATATGGCTGTTTTGGATATGATGACGGAAGTAGAAAAGGAAATCGGATTAAATCCTACAGATCTAGAATTAAATACAATTATTCAAAGATTATTGAATAAGGATTTCTTTGATCATTCTGGATTAATCTATGGTGTTGGACATGCGATTTATACTATGTCTGATCCAAGAGCTGAGCTTTTAAGAGAAGTAGCCTATAAGCTAACATTAGAAAAGCATTCAGAGAAATTTGAATTATATAAAAGATTCGAACAGCTTGCTGTAAAGGCATTAGAGAAAAAAACAGGCAAGGCTGCCTGTGTTAATGTCGATTTCTATAGTGGATTGATTTATGAAATGCTAAACATTCCAAGAGATTTATTCATTCCATTATTCAGTGTTGCAAGAGTTGTTGGATGGGTATCTCATGATATTGAGAATTTATTATATTCGAATAAGATTGTAAGACCTGCAACAAAATATGTAGGAGATAAGAAGTAATTGGGCGACCAATTACTTTTTAATTTATCTATAGAAAAGAAAAGGATGGCATTTCTGCCATCCTTTCCTTTTTGGGAGAGATTATTTTGAAAAGTTATTTTTCTTTTAGCATCTATATAATAACACCTATGAAAGCGTTTGTAAACCCCTTTTTTATATTTTTTTAAATTTTTTTACTAAATTTTTTCGGGAATTTGTTTAAAAACGATGAAATTGTATAAATTAGTGATAGTTTCATATATCAATATGATAGTAGAAATTGTATAACGAATTCAAAAAAAGTATGTTATACTTAATACGTATACATAAGTAGGTGATTTTAATGGATCGTAGAGGCTTTTTGCTTGAAATGAGAAAAGCACATCAGCTAAAGGGGCTAAAGCCTTGTTATGTCATGATAAATCTAAGATTAGATAAACCCTATCATGGGGAATATATAATGTCTATAAGAGAAGATAAATTATATTTTCAAAAGATCAATCGTTTTTTTGGAATGCTAAGACCTGATTCTGATTTTGAAATTACAATTACGGAATACAGCTATTTCAAAATAGAAATTAAAAAGGCTAGAGCATCACTTATTTTATATAAAGATAATGGAGATTATATATCTATGGATTACATGATAGGTACAAAGGAATCCTTTTCTACAGAGGATAATATAGAAAGGATTACAAAATGCTTTTTAGAGCTTAAGCTCCATAGAATGGAGGTAAAAGATGGCGAATAAGGAATTGACACAAGACCAAAAGGATTTAATTAAAAAATATGAATCCGGCAAAAAAACTACTCCAAAGGATACATTTAAGGATAAAAGATCAATGTATCAGGAGCAAACCGATAGAAATTATAAGGATGGTGATAGGAATTGATTACCATAGGAGAGTATCAAACATTAACTGTTGCGAGAGTGTCCGATTTAGGATATATGCTAACAGATAATAAGGATGAGGTATTACTTCATTTTAAGCAAGCGAAAAATACCTATAAGGAAGGAGATTCCGTTAAAGTATTTATTTATGCCGATAAGGCAAAAAGATTAACGGCAACAGAGGCGATAGTTTCTGCAACGATAGAGGATGCAGGCTTTGCGACTGTTGTAGAAATATTACCTGGTGCTGGTGTATTTGTGAATATTAATACACCAAAGGATTTATTATTATCTAAGGATTATTTACCTTATGATGAAAGAAAATGGCCAAATATTGGGGATAAGGTTTTTATAAGATTAAAGATTAAGCATGATATTTTAACAGCTAAGCCTTTAAATCGTTTTGATATTAAAAGCATCAAATCGGACTTAAGATATGCGGATAATGAGCAGGTAGAAGGCTATGTATGCCATTTTTCTGAAAAGGGTATGGGGATTGTCACAAAGGATATTAAATATGTATTTGTGCCTTATACACAGCTAAGAGGAGATTACCATATGGGAGAAGAGGTAATGGTTACCATTACAAAAGAGACGGACAATGAATATTATGGTACATTAAATCAGCATAAGGAAATTCAAATGGTTGAGGATAGAGAGATTATTTTAGATTATTTAAGGGGTCATCATGGAGTAATGAAGCTTACTGCAAAATCCTCTGCAGAGGAGGTAGAGGCATTACTTGGTATGTCAAGAAAAGCCTTCAAAAGAGCTTATGGCGGATTATATAAGGATGAGCTTATTACCTTTGATGAAGAAAAGACTCTACTAAAGGATTATAAATAAGAGGTGATTCTCTTGAAAAAAAAGCTTAGATTCGTTTCAGAAATAGTTATAAATGCATTTCTTTTCGCTTTAGTTGTTTTAGGCGTAATTCTTTTATATGTCACTGCTAAACAACCAGATGTTTTATCTTATTTAAATGATTATGAAAAGAGGATTATTGATGCATCCTTATTATTCTTTATCATTGGTATAATACTTGCCGTTTTCATCCTTGGAATTATTGTTTTATGTGTAATTCATAAGGCTTCAAGTATTAAAAGAATTCTATCCATTTTTACTGCAGGATTACTTGCGATTCCACTTACTGGAATCTTTGTATCCTTATGTAAGAATAATGGTGCACAGATTGCTGTATTAGTTTTATTATTAATTACTTATTTAGGTAATATTGCTTATCAAATCTATTTATTAATTACAGATAGTAAAAAAATAGATAAGAAGGAAGATAATTATTTTAAAGAATTAACGCAATAAAATAGGAGGTCTTTATGCCAGAAGAGGATCATGGAGCAAGAAAAAATAATACCGTAGGTACACTATGGAGAAATCAGCCTGCAGAGCTTATGCGTAATAATTTAGCTTATGCGAATGGAGAAGAAATAGAATCTGATTTTCATGAGGGAAGTGGAAGTAAAAAGGAATATGATAAATATCCTAAGGAATACTTCACAAAAAGTCTTACATTTAAAGATAAAATTGACCTTATTTTACAATATAAGGAGATTACTATAGGAGAATTAGCTATAGCTATTAAAATATCAAAGGAGGAGCTTATAGAATACTGTAAGCAAGATAAAATACCAAAGGATAACATTTTAATGGCACTTTCTAATATTTCAGGATATCCTGTATCCTTTTTCAAGGAAAAATCAATGATAGCTACGACAAATTCTCATCATAGAAGAAAAGTTATTATAGCGATTATGCTAGTTGCTATCACGATTATTACTGCTGTAGGTGGAATAATATATCTATATTTTAGTACCCATAGCTAGTGTAATTTTTTAAGAATATACCCCTAATTTTTGCCCAAAATTATTTTTTCAATTTTCTTGTTGCAAAATTATTTTTAGTGTGATACAATTATCTAGCGTGGTCCGGTAGTTCAGTTGGTTAGAATGCCGCACTGTCACTGCGGAGGTCGCGAGTTCGAGTCTCGTCCGGACCGCCATGCTAATTTAATTTTGCGTTCATAGATCAATTGGATAGATCGTTTGACTACGGATCAAAAGGTTGGGGGTTCGAGTCCTCCTGGACGCGCCAGCTTAAAAATAATGGCTTCAATTTGAAGCCTTTTTCTTTTGCTCATATGAAGATGGTGGTACGATAGAAACGCAACAAGCGATATCGATTCGATAAGATAAAAAAGCCCTGCATAGGGCTTTTTGATGCTTTAAATTGCTTTTATAGAATACTGGTTATAAGCTCTTTCAAAATATTTTAAAAGCTTTTCTCTCAATATTTCATCATCTAATACCATCGCATGATATCCAAAATCCTTTAAATAATTATAAATTTGGAATTCAGAGGAATAGAAGGTATAGATTTTCTTTGTTTGCGGACCATATTCATTAATAAAGGTATCGGATGTTACCATATGAATACATTTAGGTCTATCGACATATAAGGAATTGAAAAGCTTTTGACCGAATGGATCAAATTCTACCTTATATTCCTTATATTCTCCGCTTAAGAAGGCAGGACCTGATGCTTTAACCTTATCTACAATTTCCTTTACCTCATCTATAGATAATTCTAAGGTGTCCTTCATTTTATATACTGCCTTTACCATAGATAGCTTAAATGCCATAATTTGCCTGTCATAATTTTGATCTACATTCTTTGCAAATCCTGTAATATAATAATGGAATTCATCTAAACCTGGAATTAATTTATAGGGATCAACTAAAAATGTTTTATTATTTGTAGTAACAATTTTACATTTATATTTCTTTTTAATACAGGTAGATAATGTATCATAAATATCCATAAATAGGATTCTTTCTCTAATATAGGATGGATATGCCATATATTTATACAAAAGAGAACGGAAGGTATCTGCAGCACTTCTAGAATCTGTTTCATTTACAATTTGAGTAAGTGCACCTTCAGTTTTGGATGTTTCTCTTAGGAAAATATCCTTTTTACCTACCTCAGAGGGTATATTATCTCTTAACTTTAATATTTCAATTCCAATATCATTTAAGCTTCTTTTAAAGGATGTTTTTCCATCATTTAAATTCTTAATGGCTTCAATAATTGGATTATCCACTAATTTATTTGTTTTTCCGGATAATATATCACATACATCCTTAAGCTCACTTAAGGAATCCTGGTAATCATAGGTTTTAATGACAACCTGCGTTAAAAAGTCATTTTGACTCATATTCAATTGGAACAATTCCTTATCGTTTAATAATCTTGCAAATAAGGATTCTGTAGCTGTAATTTTAAAACTGGTCATTTTTACCTCCATAGTTATAAAAAGTGTAACCTATATATACATTATATATTATAAAAACACATATTTAAAGCCATTTTTTGTATGAAAGTGCAACTCAATTATAGTATATAAGTTACTATAGGATATTCCCATATCATGATATAATAATAGTGATAAAAAATAATAAAATATCAAGGAGAAAAAATGCTTAAAATTAGTTGTATTATTTTGGTTATTGCAGTAGTAATTTCGCTTGTATATATTTTGTATTTAAAGAAGAACATTCATAAATATGAAATGATTTTAGTTGATATTCTAAATGAAAAACTAAGAGAGGCTGAGGAGATGGATCTTGGTGAGCAATTAGATAAAATCTTAGAAGAGAATAAGAAGGATAACGAATAAACTAGTTATATCTATAGATATACCAAGGTACGATTTTTTACGATTTTTATTGAAAAGGAGAAAATCTTATTGTATTATATTCTTGTAAATAGAATAGTTTAAGAAAAAGGGAGTAAATCCCCAGCAATGGGAATGAGATTCGTCAGTACGATTTTTAATCCGGATTCATTTGAAAGATTGAGACTTTTGGTGTATATGCCAAAAGTCTTTTTTTCTTGAATTTTCTATTTAGATACTAAAAAATTTATCAAAAACTGTATTTTATGGCTAAAAGAGATAGCGTTTTCTTGAATCAACACACTGTTTTTGATAAAATAGGTATCAGAAATATATGTAAAAAATATATTTTTTACAATATAAGGAGGGGATAATGGTGAGATGTAAGGTTTGTGCTGCAGAAGTAACCACAGATGTTTGCCCATATTGTGGAGCAAAGGTCTTAAAGGATGTTTCAAAGGTAAAAGCCACAAAGGAAAAGGGAGAAAAAATAGAAGCACCAAAGGAAAAGCCTAAAGAGAAAAAGCCTTTAGATATCTTGAATCAAATTGATCAGGCGAAGGCTACTTTAGTTGAGCAATCAAGATATTCTGTTTGTAAGGTGTATGCTGAATTTCGTCCTATGTTTTCTACAGGTAGTGGATTTATAGTTTCAGGAGATTATATCGTTACAAATGCTCATGTCGTTTTAAAGGAGAATTCCAATCGATTAAGCTTATTTATTGAATATGCAGATGATTTAAAGCTAGATACATTAAAAAAGGCATATGCTGAGGTTTTATATGTGTCTAAGGAAGATGATATTGCAATATTAAAGCCAGAGCGACATATTCCAAGTATAATCCCAAGGCTTAAGCTATGTGATACCTTAACGAAGCAAGGGGAAGCCGTCTTTACTATTGGAAACCCTCTACATTATCGATTTACCTATATTGAGGGGTCCGTTGCTAACCCAGAATATAATAAGAAGAATGCTTCAAAATATTCTTATTTACAAACTACTCTTACTTTGAATCATGGTAATAGCGGAGGACCTGTATTCAATATGAGGGGTGAGGTTGTTGGTATGGCAACATTCAGTGAGCTCATAAAACAAGAGGATTCTTTAGAGGATCAGGTAATAAGAGGATACGGATTCTGTGTATCCGCTAAAGCAATTCATGATGCTATTTCTAGTTTAAAATAAAGAAAAGGAGAAAATAAAAATGGGTTTATTTACACAAGAAATAACTTTAGAGTTAAGCAATCCTTCTTATGTGATTGAGAAAATTGATATCGCATTAAAGAAGAGCAAAATTAATTTATATGTAAAAAAGGGTACAACAGCATATGTTGGTGGTACTTGCTATAAGGGAAGTGCCTCTTTATATGAAATTGATGCTGAAATGATGGGTGGAAGAAAGAAGGATACGATTACTGCATATCTTTGTCCAGATAAGACCTTCGATACAGTTTCCATCAAATTCTTTGCAGGAAAGCATAAATGCTCTATAAGCTATAAGCCAGATGCAAAGGCTGACTTCTCTATTTTAGGTGAGGTTGAGGTAATGATTAATGATTATAGCTTCTTATGTGAGGCCATCGATAAGACCATTACTAAGGATGAGCTAATCGAATTAATCAATAACGATTATAGAAAGCTTTTAGGGGATGAAATCAGCCAGGCTGCAGATCGATTCATTACACAAGAAACAACAGAGAATGATTTAAATGCATCCTTAAATAAGATTGTTAAGGATGTATTCTCTAATGGTAGAAGAGCAGCATCTCAATTCCAAAAGATGGGATTAATCATTATGCCAGGTTCTATTAATTTAACTGTTGAGCCATTTGAGGATGCAGATGAAATGATTGCAAATATCCTAAATAAGATTAATCAAAGAGCTCTAGATTCCTTTGATGAAGAGGAAAGGGAAAAGGAATATCAGCGTAAGAAGGAAGAGCTTCAGGCTGAGCGTGACCATGAGATTAATTTAGAAAGAGCAAAGCATACAACCATCACAGAGCAAAAGACAGACATCAATAAGAATGGTGATGGCAATGTTGTAATTGAGCAAACAAGCTCAGATAAGTTCTGTATTAAATGTGGAAAGAAAATAGCAAGGGATGCAGCATTTTGTCCATCCTGTGGTGCTAAGCAAGAATAATTTAAGGAGGAAAGAAAAATGTTTGGTAAAAAGAAAAAAGGTCAGGGAATGGACGATTTAACTGTTGTTATTGGAAGTGATCCAGAGCCAAAGAAGCTATCTAGAAAAGAAGCAAAGGAAGCACAGAAAAAGAAATTTGATATTGAAGCTCAAAAGACTTCCATTATTGATTTATTAAAGAAGTGCTATGCAAAGGTGAATACTACTCAGTATTACGATGAATCCAATAGAATTATGGATCTTATGTCTAATTTAAAGAGTGGTACAGTAGATAAAAATGCAAGAGCTGTATATGCATTAGATGGCTTAATTAAGAAGTGTGCAGCTGAGCTTGAGGTTTACTGTAATCAGGGTAATTATTATGGAATTACTACAACCATTGATGCAATGGATACCTTAGTGAACCAAAGAGGATATATCACTCATAAATATTATGAGGATCCAGAATATCTAAAGGTTAAGATTGAATTGATGAAGCTAAAGATTAATCGTGAGAATATCACTGAGGAAATAAGAAAAGACATCGATTCATTTAATAAGCTTAAGGAATCTGCACAGGGCCAATCGGATGCAAGAAGAATACAAATCCAAAGACAAATGCTTCAAATTAAGGAAGATAAGGAAGGAAAGCAGCGTCAAACAGATGCATTAGATACTCAAATTAGAAACCTTACGATTTTAGTAAATCAAAAGGAACAAAACAAGGATGTTTACCTTCCTGATGAAATTGTAGATGAGTTTGGTACTGTACTTGAGGAAACAAAGATGGGAGACATGCAAATCGGTCAGGTTTCTGCTGCAGCAGATAAAATTGCTGGAGCAAATAAAACTGTCATGAACCAGGGAATGACTGTTTCGGATGCTGATGCAGCTGAATCTACACCATCTCAAGTAAATATTGAAGATATGACAATTTAAAGGGAGTAGGATTATGGCATTCGGAAAGAAAAAAGAAGAAATTGAAAAACCAAATAAGATTAAAATTGATATCAAGTTCGATAAGGTTAGAGATAACATTACAGAGCGTTTAGATGCTTATGAGAATAAGCTTGAAATTATTAGACAAAAAATTGTTGCTGCAAAAAGAGCAAACAACAATATTGAGGCTAAGCATCAAGCAGATAATTATAAGCAAATCTCTGTTTATAAATATAAGACTCAGGACTTATTAAACAAATTAGAGAATTTCCAATTCATGATTGATGAAGCATTTACTAAAATGGAATTATATGAAACATTCGGTGAAGTAATGGGTGAGGTTTCTAAGATTAATGCATCCGTAGAGGTAAAGGGAATGCTTAAGGATATCCAAAGCTTCGAAAAGAATTTCAGCGCACAATTCCAAAAGCTAGATCAAATGTTTGGGGTTGTAACAAAATCCATTAGTGATGTAGATCAATCGACAAAGACTGAAATTGATTCTGAGCTTGAAGCCCAGCTTGATCGTGAAATGCAGCAATTAGATGAGGATACAACAAGCCAAGCACAAGAAGTAAGTGTATCGAATTGGTAATTGATGGAGGGCAGTAGTATGGATATTACAAAAGAACAGCAATTTATCCGTTTAAATAAAGATATCGATATCTTAATGACTGCAGGCTGTTATGATGAGGCAGTTGAAAAAATAGATAAGGCTCTTCCTTTGACCAAAGAGATTGCAAATAAAACAAATGATTTCAAAAAGATTAAATTAATGAAGGAAAATTACGACAGATTAATGCGTAAGAGAGAGATTTGTCTTGAGCATTTAGATGTTAAACCTCAAGGCTCTGCAACACAGACTATGGCAGAAGAAAAAAAGGTAAAGCAGGCTGCACCAAAGGCAAAGCCTGTAGCAAAAAAAGAGCCTATAGATGTTGATGCTGCATTAGCAGAGCTTGATGAGCTTATTGGACTTGATGAGGTAAAAAAGGAAATCCATGCAAAGGTAAATCAAATCAATAATTTTAACCAAAGAAGAGCCCAAGGCCTAAAGGTACCAAAGATGACCAACCATATGGTATTTACAGGTAATCCAGGTACAGGTAAGACTACAGTCGCAAGAATTGTTTCTAAGATTTATACTGCACTTGGTGTAATTAGTGGAAATGATTTAGAGGATAGCTTACTTGAGGTTCAAAGAAATAATTTGGTTGCAGGCTATGTAGGTCAAACCGCAAGACAAACCCAGGAGGCTATTGATAAGGCTATGGGTGGAATTCTATTTATTGATGAGGCGTATTCCCTAGCACCTAAGGGTGGAGGAACAGACTTCGGTCAAGAGGCTATCGATACATTACTTATCGGTATGGAAAACAATAGAGATAATTTAGTTGTTATAGCTGCAGGATATGAAAATGAAATGGAAAGATTCATAAATTCCAATCCGGGATTAGAATCTAGATTCAAAAATTTTATTCATTTTGCAGATTATAATGGTGAAGAATTATTCAAGATTTTTGAATTACAGCTTAAGAAGAATGATTATGTATTAGCACCTGATGCTGAAGCAAAGCTTAAGGGTTATTTAAATAAGCTATACGAAAATAGAGATCGTAATTTTGCGAATGGTCGTGATGTTAGAAATCTATTTGAGGAAATTATTGAAAGACAAGCTTCAAGACTTGCTAAGGTTTCCAATCCATCAAGAGAGGATCTTGCAACCTTGACTATGGAAGATATGTACTTTTAATAAAAAAGATATTTGGTAAAGGATAAAAAGGTATATTTTTATGAATGAAATGAAAAGAAGATTGAAGATGGCTGAGGATAAGCAAAAGGCCAACGAAATCATTAAGCAATTTGATCGAGTTCTTACAAACCTTGATAATGGTATTGCAAAATGTAGGGACAAGGCAAAGGAAGCTTTAATCAAAAGAAATGATTTAAATAGCTTTAAGACATTTGCTAGATCCATGAAATACTATAGAGGTATTAAGACAAATATTGAAACAATTAAATGTCAATTTGAAAACTATTTAATTCAAGTAGAGGTAGCATCTACCTTTGTAGGCTTAAAGTCTGTTTTAGCATCTACAGCTAAAATGATGGACTCAATGCCAAGCCTAAAGAAGAACAACAAGGATTTTATGAAGTTTAAGAAGAGCATTATGAAGGGTCAGCTTTCTATGGAATCTATCAATGATATGATGGGTAATTTAGATCCATCCTTAGATAGCGAAATGACTGAGGATGAATTAAACTCCTTAAAGGATGAAATCCTAATGACTAGTGGTGCTGCAAATGTTTCTGTGAATACAAATCAGCAGGGCGAGACACAAACTCAAACTCAAGGAAATGATGATTTTTTCTCTGAATTAAACATTTAATGTGGGAGGGAAATTATGGCCTTCAATTATGAAATGAAATATCATACCTACGAGGCTGCACTTTCTAAGGTAAAGGAATTGTTAATGCTTGAGGATATAGAAAATGGATTATTTTATTTAGATAAAGCCATTTCCTTATCCCAAGAGCTTGCAAATAATAGTGAGGTCATTGAATTTAAGAATCGCTTTATTACAGAAAATAGAAAGCTTATTCAAATTAAGAAGAATTTGAAGGAAAAGGGCATCAATCCTTTTGTGAAAAAGGAAACTGTAAAGAGTAGTGGTGGAGGAGTGCCTGAAAAGGAAGAAAAAATAAAGTTCTTTAAAAAGGAACCACCAAGCATTACCCTAGAGGATGTTGCTGGCTTAGAGGATGTAAAAAGAGAAATTAAATTAAATGTAATCCTACCACTAAAAAATCCGGAATTATATTACAAATATAAGGATTCTGTAGGCTGCCAAATTTTAATGTTTGGTCCTCCAGGCTGTGGTAAATCCTTTGTTGCAGAAGCTATTGCAGGAGAGCTTAAATGTGCTTATGCAATTATTAATTCCTTTGATATTTTAGATAAGTACGTAGGTGAAGCCCCAAAGAAAATAAAAGCTATTTTCGATGAAGCAATGGAATATGATAATTGCTTATTATTCTTTGATGAATTAGATTCTTTATTTGCTTCAAGAGAAAGTGAAGACTCAACACACACGAAGGATGTATTAACTGCATTCCTAACCTGTCTATCTGGCTTTAATTCCAATAAGGATCCTAAAAAGATTAGAGTTATTATTGGCGCAACCAACCGCCCTTGGGCATTAGATACTGCTTTAATTCGTGGTAAGAGATTTGATACGCATTTATATATTACCTTACCAGATTATGATGCAAGACATTTCTTAGTCTCTAAGGCATTTAAAAACCATATGGAACTACTTGAAAATACAGATATCACAATAGAAGAGATGACAGAAAGATTTGAAGGATATTCAGGTGCGGATATTTCCTCTATTTTAGATAAGGTAAAAACAAAAGCCCTAGAACAAGCATTATTAAATCAAAAGGAAGGCATTGAAGAAAATGTTCCTATTTGTATGAAATACTTTGATGAGGTTATGAATTCCTATAGAAATTCTGTTTCCAAGGAAAGCCTTAAATATTTTGAACAATTTAGAAATGGAGATATTTAATGAGTAATTACAGTGAATTATTACATAATGTAAAAAATTTTGTAGAAAAAAATGAATATAAAATCGCATTAAATTATCTTGAAAAACTATTAATGCTTCTAAAGGCAGATTATGATGCTGGAGTAAATAAGGTAAAGTCAGGACTTGCGTTTAATAAGCTTTTACCTGTTCGTAAGGAATTACTTAATGGTGAATTAACTAGTGTTACCTATGATATTTTAGGCATAGAGAAAAAAGCTCCTAAGGAGGATTATTCTAAACCATCAAAATTCTTTGATGAAATAGAAGAAGAGAAAGAGGAGCCTAAGGATGATACCACTCCAGAGGAAAAGGTATTAGAATCTGGCGAGGTAAATAATACGGATTTCCCATTTAAGTGGGATGAAATGCCAACCATAACCTTTGATGACATTGCTGGATTAGATGAGGTAAAGGATACCGTAAGAATTAAGGTATTAATGCCACTATTACATCCTGAAGCCTTCCAAGGCTATGTAACTACCGGTGGAGGTGGATTATGTTTATATGGTCCTCCAGGTACAGGTAAGACTATGGTAGCTGCAGCAATCGCCAATACCATTCATGCAAAATTCTGTACGGTTACTCCATCCGACTTATTACAGCAGGGTGTAGGAAATACCGAAAAGGCAGTTAAAGCCTTATTCGCTCAAGCAAGAAGCTTTAAGTGTGCTGTAATTTTCTTTGATGAGATGGATTCCATCGCACCAAAGACCACGAGATCTCAAATCTCAAGACAATTAAGAAGTGAGCTATTAGCACAATTACAGGGTATTCAAGCCTATGGCAAGAAGAAGGATAATATCCTATTCCTAATTTGTGCGACAAATAAACCATGGGATATTGATTCTGCATTCCTAAGACCTGGTAGATTTGGTACAAAGATTTATGTAACACTACCAGATTATGATGCAAGAAAATACATGGTAAATCATAGATTAGATAAAATTAGAGAAAATGGTATTGTAGAAATCCATTCCGATATAGATATTGATTATGTTGTAGAAAAAATGAATGGCTTTAACTGTGCAGATATAACCAATTTATTATCCTATGTTGAGGAATTATCTGTAAGAAGAGCATTTAATGACAACAGTCAAAAATATATTTGTGACGAGGATTTTAAAAATGCATTAAAGATGATTCATTCCTCTGTACAGATGGATGACATTGTTAAATTAAATGAATGGCGTAAGCTAAATGATTTTAATCGTAATCAAGAAGAGGTTAAAGCTTCCGAAGAAGAGCTTAGCCCTATAAAGAATGAACCTACTCCTTTTGAAGAAATTGATGTATCTAGTGATGATACAACTCTAAAAGCTCCAAAGATTGACTTTGAAGAACAAAAGGATGAAGACAAAACGGAGTGAGGCTAAGCTTCACTCCCTCAACTTAGAAAATATAAGTAATCTAATTACTTTTAAAATAGAGGAGGCATTTTATGGTAGAAAACAAAATATTATTAAATGTCGATGAAAAGATAGCCTATAATTGCTTGATTTTTACAAAATCAGCATACAGAAGCTATCTTGAAATAAAATTAAATGATAAAGCATTCCTTGAAAGTATATCGAATGATTCCTATCAAAATCAATTAAGTGATTTAGAATGGATAGAAAAGGAATTCTCTATTTCTCTAGAAAATGGAAAGAATTATTTGAATAAGCTCATTCAAGAGCAGGGAAATAAAGAAAAATTAGAGGAATACGAAAATACAATTGAAGCACTGAATAGTGAATTTCATAATGAACGTAGCGGAGATAAGATTAAGAGCATTAATGACAAAATTGATGGAATATATGATGATGTCATTTCCATCGATAAAGAGGGCTTATCCGATGAATTATATCAAAAGCTAAGTGGCATTATTAATCGTTGTAAAACAATTAAGGATGAGCTTAAGGGCTTTTTAGACAGCTATGTTAGTGATGAGCAATATGAAAAAAACGCTCTTGGATTATTTAATTCTAGCCGCCTATGGCAAAGTGCTTATGGAAATTATAACTATAATCCATATTTGAAAACAAAAAAGGATAAAGAGGATAAAGATATTAAATATGAGAAGCTTGTAGATTGCAAAAAGCTTATAGAACAAAAATATCAAAATCCATTATTTAGAGTTTTTGTTCCCCTATCCTTTTTGGAATATCTATTTATCTCAAAGGATGGTAGAAGTATTACCTGCTTAGATAGAGAAAAGAAAGAGGTTTTTACATACTCTATGGAAGACGATATTATCGCATCTGGTGCGATAATGTTCTTTAAGGAAAAATATTATCTAATCATTCCTTGTAAGAATTCCATTAAGATTATAGGAAGAGAAGGAATTATAAAGAGCTTCCCTTATAATTTCCCAATTCAAAATATGCTTGTAAAATCAATTACTGTATATAATCAATCCGCATATATATTAATTGATGATATTGATAATAATCAAACAATTGTAGATTTTATAAG
>JAFPIE010000090.1 GCA_017388605.1 Acholeplasmatales bacterium
CTCTATTAGATTCAAATACGGCTGTACCTATTGATTGTGAGCTTGGAAATAAATATAGTGTCATTATTATCACAGGACCAAATACGGGCGGTAAGACCGTTGCATTAAAAACTGTAGGATTATTACATTTAATGGTTTATAATGGAATGATGGTACCTGCAAGTGAGGATTCTATCTTTGGTGCATTTGAGGATATTTTAGCGGATATTGGAGATGAGCAATCCATTGAGCAATCCTTATCGACCTTCTCAAGCCACATGAAAAAGATTGTTGATATTTTATCTAGAATCACCTTTAATTCGCTCGTTTTACTTGATGAGCTTGGAAGTGGTACTGACCCTAAGGAGGGCTCAAGCTTGGCTATCGCGATTATTGAGCATTTAAAAAGAAGTGGAGCTAGAGTCATTTGTACAACACACTATAGTGAGCTTAAAAGCTATGCCTATAAAAATGAAGGTACACAGAATGCGAGTGTTGAATTCAATACAGAAACACTTCTTCCAACCTATAGGCTTTTGCTTGGTGTACCTGGTAAATCGAATGCGATTGAAATCGCATCTAAGCTTGGCTTAGAGAAAAATATTATTGATGATGCGAAAAATGAATTATCCCTATCGAGTAGTGAATCCAGTGAGCTCATTGGTAATTTGGAGGAGGAAATGACCTCCTTAAGAAATCAAGAAAAGGAATTAGAGGAAAAGATCAAAAGCTATGAGGCTATGGTCAATCATCTAAAGCAGGAGAAGCTTGATTTAGTAAAGAAGACGGATAAGATTATTCATGATGCGAAGGAAGAGGCCAAAAAGATTATTGAAGAGGCTAAGGAAGAATCTACTAAGCTCATTGAAGAGATTAAGAATATGAGTGATGAAAACTTTAAGGAGCATGAATTAATCGCATTAAAGACAAAGGCAAAGAATTTATCCATTAAAGAGGACCAGGAGGAAATATTTAATGAGGAATTACATGAAGGAGATTATGTTTATGTAAAGCCTTATGAAAAATATGGAACTATATCCTCTATTAAGAAGGATAAATATTATGTAAATTTAGGTCAATTCGCTATCGAATTTAAGAAGAATGAATTGTCCTTAGCGGCAAAGCCAGAGCCTAAAAAGAAAAAAGAGGTAAGGCTATCTGGATATAATCCTGCATCTCATGCTACTCTATCCTTAGATTTAAGAGGAAAAAGAGTAGAGGAGGTAAAGGAATTAATGGATTCCTATTTAGATCAATGTGCTTTAGGTAATTTAAAGCAGGTATCCATTATCCATGGCTTTGGTACTGGTGCTGTAAGAAAGGCAGTACAGGAATATTTAAAGACCTCACCATATGTAAAAAGCTATCGCTATGGTGGAGAGGGTGAGGGCTTAAATGGTGTTACTGTAGTTTATTTAAAGTAGGTATATTATGAAGGCATGTTTAATTTTATGGGATATTGAAAAAATAAATAAAGAGGATATCAAGGATTCCTTTATTGTTGGCGTGGATTTAGGTAGCTATAATGCAATATCTCATGGAATTACACCAGATATTGCTATTGGAGATTTTGATAGCTGCAAAAAAATAGAATTTGATGCAATAAAAAAGAATTCTAAAAAAATCATTCAATTAAATCCAATTAAAGATAAAACAGATACAGAAGAAGCAATTTTGCTTGTAAAGGATTATGATGAAATTTTAATTTTAGGTGGTATTAAGGGTAAAAGAATTGAGCATTTTTATGCGAATTTAATGCTACTATTAAAATATCCTAAGGTTAAAATGAAGGATGAAAATTCTTTAATAGAAATAAAAAGAGAAAGCTTTATTCCAAATAAGAATTATAAATATATATCCTTATTTCCTATAGAGGATACGGCAATTATATCCCTTACGGGTATGAAATATAATTTAGATCATTATGCATTAAAAAGAAATGAGCCAACCTTAGGTATTTCGAATGAATGTATGGATAATCCTTATGTTGAAATAAAATCTGGTAGTCTTTTGGTAATATCTTCTATGGAGGATCATGAAAACCTTTAGACAATATTTAATTCCATCGATTATTGCCCAGGTATTTATGTCCTGCTACGCGATTATTGATGGAATATTTATTGGATATAAAATGAATGATTTAGGCCTTGCAGCGATTAATCTTGCATGGCCGATTACGGCCTTTATCCAAGGGGTTGGATTTGCCCTTGGAATTAGTGCAGGAATTTATATATCAAGGCAAAGAGGCTTAGGTAATGAGGAAAAAATTAAAAAACTTAAAACCTCTATTTTACTTATTTTACTACTATCCGCTATCCTACTAGGATTCCTATTCTTTTTCTTAAAAAGACCAATATTAATCCTATTTCAAGCA
>JAFPIE010000091.1 GCA_017388605.1 Acholeplasmatales bacterium
AAGGGGTACAAATATATATTTTTATGATAAAATATATATAATACAAAAAGGGAGTGATCGATATGCGTAAAACAAAGATTATTTGTACATTAGGACCTGCTAGTGATAATGAAGAGTTATTAAAGGAAATGATTAAAAATGGTCTTGATTGTGCGAGACTAAATTTCTCACATGGTACTCATGAGGAACAAAAGGTGAGAATGGACAGAGTCAAGAAGGTTAGAGAGGAATTAGGAGTTCCACTACCAATTCTATTAGATACTAAGGGACCTGAGATTCGTGTTAGATTATTTAAGGATGGAAAGGTTGAATTAAAGAAAGGTCAAGAATTTACATTCACTGATAATTTTGATGAACTAGGTGATGAAACTCACATTGGCTTAACATATCCTGATTTAGCAAAATATGTTAAGAAGGGTGTTAAGATTTTAGCTGATGATGGTAAGGTATCATTTGAGGTTATTAGAATTGAAGGAAAGAATGTTGTATGTAAGGTGTTAAATAATGCATCTCTTTCTAATAGAAAATCAATTAATATTCCAAATGTAATCGTTGATATGCCATATATTTCTAAGGCTGATTTTGAGGATATTGTTTTTGGCGTTCATGAATGTGTTGATTATATTGCAGCTTCATTTGTTAGAAGAAAAGAAGATGTATTTGCAGTACGAGAAATATTAGAAAAATATGATACTACTGGAAAGATTAAGATTATTTCTAAGATTGAAAATACTGAAGGCTTATCAAAGATTGATGAAATCATTGAAGCATCTGATGGTATCATGGTAGCTCGTGGTGATCTAGGTGTTGAGGTTCCATTTGTAATGTTACCAAAGATTCAAAAGGAAATTATTGATAAGTGCTATAAGTCTGGTAAGATTGTTGTCACTGCAACACAAATGCTTGAATCAATGACAACTAACCCAAGACCTACAAGAGCTGAAATATCAGATGTTGCTAACGCAATTTATGATAAGACAACTGCTATTATGCTTTCTGGTGAATCTGCAGCTGGTAAATATCCACTTGAATCCGTAACTGCAATGAAGGATATTGCTGAATATACTGAATCTAACATTGATTATCGTAAATTATATGATGAAACAGATCTAGATTTAGGTGATGATTTCTTATCATCAATTTGTAATGCCGCTGTAAGATGTGCATTCCAGGTAGATGCTAAGGCTATCATTTGTGTTACTAACCATGGTCAAACTGCATTTAAGCTTTCATATTATAGACCATCATGTCCTATCATTTCTGTAACAGTAAATGAAAAGTCATGTAGACAATTAAATTTAGCTTGGAATGTATTCCCTGTTTATGCTGAACAGAAGAATTCAACAGATGAATTATTTAGATATGCTATCGAAAAGGCATTAGAAACTAAGATTGTTAAGAAGGGTGATAAGGTTATTATCACAGGTGCATCTTCAGTAGGTAATGCTGTAACAGATACAATTAAAATTCATATTTTATAATTTAGTAAAAGCCCATTATACGGGCTTTTTTTGTCGTTTTAATTTTTACAAAAAAACTGTTGCATAAAGAAAATTGGTATGATATAATGAATGAGCATTTGTTAAATGCATCGGGAAATAGCTCAGCTTGGTAGAGCGCTTGGTTTGGGACCAAGATGTCGCAGGTTCGAATCCTGTTTTCCCGACCATTTTATATGCGAGTGTAGTTCAATGGCTAGAACCTCAGCCTTCCAAGCTGATGACGTGGGTTCGACTCCCATCACTCGCTCCAATAAAAAATACAGCCTTGATTTCGGTCAAGGCTTTTTTGTTGCTTATTCGATTTCTTTTAGTCGCTTTTCCAAATAATCGGGTAATTCCTCAATCAGCTTATATTTAGATACACCCAATTTCATCATGGAATTCTTTAATGTAGTTTCTGCTACAAATTTATCGGCATCCTTACAAAGAAGAAGTCCTACTGTTGGATCATCTCTATCTGTCTTTTCCAGAGTATCAACTGCATTTACATAAAATATTAATTGACCTAAATGTTCTGGTTTAAACTTTCCTAATTTGACTTCAATTACTACATATGCATG
>JAFPIE010000092.1 GCA_017388605.1 Acholeplasmatales bacterium
GCTAGAGCACAATCAAGAAGAAAAATGCTTGAAAAGATTCAGGTTCTAGAAAAGCCTACGAACCATGAGCCTATGCATATTACCTTCCCATTCTCTAAAGGATTAGGTCAAGAGGTATTAAAGCTTGACCACCTTACCGTAGGATATGGAGATAAGGTTGTTTTAGAGAACTTAGAATTCCTGATGAAGCAAAACCAAAAAATCGCAATTTTAGGTCATAATGGTGTAGGTAAATCTACAATATTAAAAACGATTATGGGACTAATTCCACCTCTTGGTGGCAAATACGTATGGAATCCTAGTGGAGATTTGAATTATTTTGCACAAGAGGAAGTATATGATGCAGTAACAACTCCAATTGAGTATTTAAGATATTATTATCATTTAAAGACCGATGGAGAATTAAGAAGCATACTTGCCTCTGTTGGAATTAAGGGGGACCTTGCGGTAAAGCCAATGTGCCAGCTATCTGGTGGGCAGCAAACTAAAGTAAGGCTTGCCTTAATGACGATGAAGAAAAGTAATATATTAATTTTTGATGAGCCTACAAATCATCTAGATGTTTTATCTAAGGCAGAGCTTTGGGAGGCTATAGATAAATTCCCTGGTTCTGTAATTTTAGTTACACATGAGGATGATTTTTACGAAGGCTTAGTAGATATGGAATTAAAGTTTGAGTAGAGAATTGAATCCCCCTTTTATATAATAAAAGGAAATGATTTTCTTCTTGACATTTAATTATCATACACTTATAATAGACAATGCTGAGGTGATTTTTATGCAGTTAACTCTGGCTCAGTTAAGAAAGGTTACATTCCCATATACTGTAGAGGAGGATATTGATTTAACCGATGTCCTTAATGGATTTGAGGATATTATATCTGTATCTAATGTTCATGTAACATCTACAATTAGGGAAAGAGGTATAGATACCTACCATATAAGCTTCCACATTGTATGTGAGCTTACATTAGAGGATTCTGTATCATTAGAACCTGTTTCCTATCCAATTGATACTAAGGCAGAAGAGATTTTTACTAAGGATGAAACTCTAGAGGATGTATTCCTAATTGATGGAATTACATTAAACACAAAGGAAGCAATTGTTACAAATATTCTTTGTGAAAAGCCTATGAGCTATACTCTTTGTGAATTTGAATCTGATCCTGAACCTGAGGAAAAGAGTGAAGAGTCAGATATTAATCCTGCATTCGCAGCATTAAAAGATTTAATCTAGGAGGTGTAAAAGATGGCAGTACCTTTCAGAAGAACTTCTAAGATGAAGAAAAGAGTAAGACGTTCTCACTTAGCATTAAATGTTCCAGGAATGATCACTTGTCCAAACTGTGGTGAATTAACATTAGCTCATAGAGTATGTTCAAACTGTGGTTTCTACAAAGGCAAGCAGGTTGTAGCTCCTAAGGCAGAAAAAGTTGAGGAATAATTTCATTTTAAGAAAATATTACTGATAGAAATAGGCTCCAGGGGAGCCTATTTTCTATTTATGATAGATTTTACACTTTAATTCATTTATAATGAATGAGGAGTTGATATTATGTATATACATAAAAGTGTTTTATTAAATGAAGCAATAGAAGGCTTAAATATTAAACCAGATGGAATCTATGTAGATGCTACTACAGGTGGTGGTGGGCATTCAAGCCATATTCTATCTAAGCTTACTACAGGACATTTATATTGCTTCGACCAGGATGAATATGCTTATACTAGAAGCAAAGAGGTATTAGATCCTATTTCTAAGGAGAATTATACCTTCATTAAATCTAATTTTGTAAATATTAAAAGTGAATTAAACAAGCTTGGTGTAGAGAAAATCGATGGTATATTATATGATTTAGGAGTTTCCTCCTTCCAATTTGATATACCAGAAAGAGGATTTTCCTATAATTATGATGCACCGCTGGATATGAGAATGAATCAAAGCCAGGAATTAACTGCGGAAATTATAGTAAATACATGGAGCTTTAATGATTTAATGCGAATTTTTACAAGATATGGAGAAGATCCATTTTCTAAGCAAATCGCAAGAGCGATTGAGCGCGAAAGAGAAAAAAAGAGAATTCATACAACATTTGAGCTAGTAGATGTGATTAAAAGTGCCCTACCGGCTAAGGTATTATCCAAAAAGGGACATCCTGCAAAGCAGACCTTCCAGGCCTTAAGAATTGCTGTAAACGATGAGCTTCGCGTTTTTGAGGTTTCCATTAATGATGCATTAGATATGCTAAATCCTAAAGGCAGAGCAGTAGTGATTACCTTCCATTCCCTAGAGGATAGAATTTGTAAAACGGTATTTAAGGAAAGAAGTATCATAGATATTCCAAAGGGAGTTCCTATTGTTAATATAGAAGCACCATATGAGCTGATTACTAAAAAGCCTATTGTTGCTAATGAAGAGGAGCTAGAAGAAAATAATCGAGCACATTCTGCAAAAATGAGAATCATAGAAAAGAAATAGTGATATAATAAAAGGGAAATTAAGGAGGATTTTATAATGAAAAAGAACACATTAGCTTGGTGGGTAGGCTTCTTAGCCTTCGTCATTTTATTTGCTGCAGGTATCGCGTGGTGCTTACACTGGATTCCAGCTGTCGCAGGAGTATTCGGCAATATTAAAATGGTTGCATCCATCGTATTAACTGTAATTGCTTTAGTCTTTGGTTGGACTTGGCTTAGAACTACAATCAAGAATAAAACAGCTTTACTTGTATTATCTATACTATTTGTAGTATTTGCTGTATTAGCAATTTTAGGATTTATTGGTATTTAAGATAAGGGCTTATGCCCTTTTTCTTTTTAAAAAGAAAAGAGCCACAAAAGTGGCTCAATGTACTATTTATGAAGTAATCTTATTTCATTATTTACTGCATCTATAACATATGGAACATTAGGCTTTAATTCGCCCTTTATAATCTTTGTTGCAATGAATGTTTCAATATATTTTGTAATATATCTCTTTACTGGTCTTGCACCATAAGCCTCATCAAAGGCTTGATCTAGAATATATTGCTTTAGTGAATACGCAAAAGTCATATCGATATCCTGAGTAATTAATCTCATATTTAAATTCTTTAGCATCTTTGTAACAATCTTTAATTGTACATCCTTTGTTAAAGGATTAAATGTGATAATCTCATCGATACGATTTAAGAATTCTGGCTTAAAGTTTTCCTTTAATAATTGATTTACCATAGCTTCCTTATTTGCATCATGAGAAAGAAGAATATCAGAACCAATATTTGATGTCATAATGATGATTGTATTCTTAAAATCTACACATCTTCCCTGAGAAGCTGTTAATCTACCATCATCAAGGATTTGAAGTAGGATATTAAATACATCATGGTGAGCTTTTTCAATTTCATCAAATAATACGATAGAATAAGGATTACGTCTAACCTTTTCCGTTAGCTGTCCTCCCTCCTCATATCCTACATATCCTGGGGCAGAACCGATAAGCTTAGATACAGAGTATTGCTCCATATATTCACTCATATCTAATCTTACAATATGAGATTCTGAATCAAATAATGCTTCAGCTAAGGCTTTTGCAAGCTCTGTTTTACCAACACCTGTAGGACCTAAGAATAAGAAGGAGCCAATAGGCTTGTTTTCATCCTTAATTCCGGCACGCTGTCTAATGATGGCATCACTGATTAATTCAACTGCACTATCTTGACCAATAACTCTTTCCTTAAGTGTTTCTGCAAGAGATAAAATCTTTTCTCTTTCACCTTGCATTAGCTTTGAAATTGGAATATTTGTCCATTTAGCAACAACCTCAGCTACAGCCTCCTCATCTACAGATTCGGATAATAAATGGTCTTCCTTAGATTTATCTTGATATTCCTTAATTTGCTGCTCAAGGGATGGAATTAGAGAATACTGAAGCTCGGATGCCTTCTTATAATTTCCTTCATTAAAGGCTTTTTCAAGCTCAAATTTCTTATCCTCTAGTTCCTTTTTAATATCCTTATATTTGCTGATTTCAGCCTTTTCCTTTTGCCATTTTTCAGTTAATGCTTTCGCTTCGTCCTCAAGCTTTGCAAGCTCATCTGTAATAGCAACTAATCTTTTCTTAGAAACATCATCGGATTCCTTCTTTAATGCCATTTGCTCAATCTTTAATTGGGCAATCTTTCTATCTGCATCATCCAAAGAAGTAGGCTTAGAATCTATTTCCATACGACAAGAAGCACAAGCCTCATCAATTAAATCAATTGCCTTATCTGGCAAAAATCTATCGGTGATATAACGATTCGATAGTGTTGCTGCAGCCACAATTGCGTTATCCATAATGGTAACTCCATGATGCAACTCAAATCTTTCCTTAATACCACGCAATATAGAGATTGTATCTTCAACTGTAGGCTCAGAAACTAAAACCTTCTGGAATCTACGCTCAAGTGCACTATCCTTTTCGATATATTCTCTATATTCCTTTAATGTGGTAGCACCGATACAGTGAAGCTCGCCTCTAGCAAGCATTGGCTTTAGCATATTAGATGCATCGAGTGCACCATCTGCTTTACCAGCACCAACAATAAGATGAATTTCATCGATGAACATAATGATTTTACCATCCGATTCCTTAACCTTATTTAATATGGCCTTAAGTCTTTCTTCAAATTCACCTCTAAATTTAGCGCCAGCAACAAGCGCACCCATATCTAGCTCGAAGATAGATTTATCCTTAAGAGTAGTAGGAACGTCGTTTGCTACAATACGTCTAGCTAAACCTTCAATGATTGCGGTTTTACCTACACCTGGTTCACCAATTAATACTGGATTATTTTTTGTTTTTCTTGAAAGGATTTTGATGATCCTACGGATTTCCTCATCACGTCCGATAACGGGATCAATTTTTCCTTCCCTAGCAAGCGCAACAATGTCTCTTCCATATTTTTCAAGTACATTTTCGTTTTCATTTTGTTCGTTATTATACTGCATATATCATCACACCTTTCTGACTCTCTCACCTAAGTCAACTCTATTATAATATTAAAAATTGGCACTGTCAAGTATAGAGTGCCAAAAAGTAGAAAAACGATAAAAATATGTTTGACATTAGAATGCCATTTCAGTATAATAGAAGCGTTCACGAATATGGACCCGTAGCCAAGTGGTAAGGCACGGCACTGCAACTGCCTGATCGTTGGTTCGAATCCGATCGGGTCCTCCATTAAAGAACAATAGGATTGATACAAACTATCAATCCTTTTTCTTTATATGTCAATTGAATTAAAATCAACTTTTCATCAAAAACATATTGAATATTATTCAACAAATTGATATAATTGCTATGAAAGGATTGGTTACTATGGAAAAATACGATATTGTAAAATTTGTTGATGATGATTTTGAACTTGATGTAAGAACTGATATAAAAAACGATACTGTTTGGTTAACTCAAGATGAGATTGCTCAACTTTTTGGCAAAGCTAGAAGTACAATTACAGAGCATATAAATAATATTTTTAGTAGTAATGAATTGGATTCAAACACTTCCGTCGGAATTTCCGACATAAGTGGAAACCATAGACCTGCTAAATTATACAATTTGGATGTCGTTCTTTCTGTTGGCTATAGAGTTAATTCTCAAAGAGGTATTATTTTTAGAAGATGGGCTAATAAAGTATTAAAAGAATACTTAATTCAAGGTTATTCAATAAATAATAAGAGATTAGAAAAATTAAATAAAGTAATAGACATTCAAAATAAGATGCTTGCGTCTGCATTAAATATCGATTCATATGAACTTACTGAAGTAATTAAAACATATACTAATGCCCTTGATTTATTAGATGATTATGATCATCAAAGACTTGAAAAGCCTAAGGGCAATGATACCATTTATAAAATTGAATATAATGAAGCGAGAAAAATTATAGATTCAATGAAATTTAATAATGATTCCAATCTATTTGGTGTAGAAAAAGAAAATGGTAAATTAAATGGTATATTAGAAGCAGTATACAAAAATGTATTTGGCACTGAATTATACTCAACTATAGAAGATAGGGCTGCACACTTATTGTATTTTTTAGTAAAAGACCATCCTTTTGTAGATGGTTGTAAAAGA
>JAFPIE010000093.1 GCA_017388605.1 Acholeplasmatales bacterium
ATCACAAAGATTGCATAAAAAAATTACAGGTTTTAATACCTGTATTTTTTTTGTCTTATAAAATTAAAAAGGGGCTGTGAAAAAACCTAGGTTTTGAAAATTTGTTCATTACCTAGGTTAACAGCCTTTTTATTTTGTATATTTATATTTATCATCTGAATATATTAGATAATACATTAATTGTTAAAATACCATATAATGAATTGGTATTGAAATCTAACGATACAAACCAGAATGTCCCTCACGATGTCCCTCAAGGAGATTTAGCTATTATCATTGAGCTCATAAGAAAAAATCCTAAAATAACTAGAGAAGAAATGGCTATAGCGATTAATAAAACTACAAAGACTGTTCAAAGAATAATCAATAGATGTGAATATATAGAATATGTCGGATCTGGTGATAAAGGTCATTGGGTAATTAAGTAAAAAAATAATTAAATAAACTTGAGAGTGCCACAAAGATATAATTTCATATTGGTACTCTTTTTTATATAATGGTGAAAGCAATAAGTTGATTTGTTTTATATGAAAAAATACGCAATTAGACAAGAGGTATAGTCTAGCCGTTGAGAGTGTTTCGCAACTGGTCTACCGACCCCAAAAATGATAAGTCGACTACTTTAAATAATCAAAAAATGATATTTACAATTAAGATTTATAGTTACTTATTATATTGTGTAATTTGCTTCACAATAAAAACAAAAAATATTGTGAAAAATAACTTCACAATGGTTACAATAATGTGTATAATGTAATTGAAGGTGATTGAATTGATTAATTTGGGGAAAGAAAATGAACAAATTGAATATAAGAAAAGTACTGGTGAGCTTGATGATGCTATGAAATCAATTTCTGCAATCCTCAATAAGCATGGTAAAGGTAAAATTTTGTTTGGAGTAAAACCAAATGGTGATGTAATAGGGCAGCAAATATCAGAGAGTACATTAAGAGATATATCGAGAAAAATATCAGAAGATATAAAGCCTGTAATATATCCGAGCATTTACGAAATAGAAAATATGCCCGGAGTGATAGAAGTAGATTTTATTGGCAATGATAAACCATATTCAGCTAAAGGAAGATTTTATATAAGAGTATATGATGAGGATAAGTCAATTGATATAAAAGAATTATTGAATATTATTAATCATAGTGATTCAAGCAATTCTTTATGGGAAAAACTTGAATCAGATGAAGATATAGCAGATGTTGATGAGTTGTTATTAAGATCTTATATAAAAAAGGCAAACAAGTGTGGAAGAATAAAAGAAGAATATGATAATAAAGAATCAGTTTTAAGAAAACTTGGGCTTATTACTAATAATAAGCTTAATAATGCAGGTAAATTACTATTTTCTAAAAATAAACCATTAACATTAAAATTAGCTGTATTTAAAACAGATGAAAAATTATCATTTATTGATATAAATAGATTTGAAGGTAACATTTTTGAATTAAACAAAAAAGGTCAAGAATATATTAAAGAACATATTAATTATTCTGCAGTAATTGAAGGATCTAAAAGAATTGAGAAACCTGAAATTCCAGAAGAGGTAATTAGAGAATCTGTATTAAATAGTTTATGTCATTCATCTTTTGATACAACTATTAATAACGAAATATATATTACTCCGACAAAGGTTGTAATATTTAATCCCGGTACTTTCCCATCTGGATATGAGCCAAAAGATTTTGCATACAATGGTGTAGAATCGATTCTTAGAAATCCATTAATTTCAAAAATATTATATTATTCCAATGATATAGATAGCTGGGCTACAGGTTTTAGAAGAATTTTTAATTTGTGTGAAAAAGAGAAAGTCAAATATTCATATATAAAAAAGAATCAAGGATTTGAAATGTGTTTTTTTAGAGCAAATACGAATGAAAAAACATCAGACGAAAATATAATAATAGAGTCTATTAAAAATGATGGTTCAATTACAACAACTGAACTATCTAATCTTTTAGGCAAATCAAGGAAAACAATTCAAAATATAATAAATAATTTGAAGGAACAGGGGAAAATAGAAAGAATTGGCTCAAATAAAACAGGCTACTGGAAAATAAAAGAATAAATGAATTATTTATAGCAAATTTATTTTTTAAAGACTTTTGGTGGGAGAATATTGGTATACCCGTTGAGAGTGTTATTCTTTTAGTCAAACAATGATTTTCAAAACAAATCTACTACGATAAATCTTGTTGTGTGTAAAAAAGCGGTTAGATGTCAGAAATAGGAATTCACCGCTTAAAATAGTAAAAGTAACATTGACAAATAAATAATTATATTATAATAGCGGTGAAAGGAAGAAAAAATGCGTTCACCGCTTTTTATATAGTTATGATTGGTAGAAAAAAACAAATAGAGTAATCGTTGAGAAGGTAAGTTGAAATTGTCTTGAAATTAGTATTCTATGAATATTATTAAAACAAGTCGAGCTAAGGAATATATTATTTTTATCGTTAAAACTGTTGAAAAAATAAGCCTAGTAAGTAATTATACTATGTATAATTAAAGAGTTAGTTCTGATTATTTAATTTTCTTGAAGAATAGATCGTTTTATTATAAAATAATAAAGAAATGAGGAAAAGATAAATGAAATTAGATATAAACGCATTTAACACTGTTGTAAGTGAACCAAAATATGAAGGCTATGATACCTATTTAATTGATGATGATAAGCAAATGATCGATTATCATATTTATTTACTTGTTGTTGAATCAGGTAATGTTGCTGCCATCATCTGTGAAAAGCTTCCTGTTAAGGAAGGTTCAACAGAGAATTATGAAATCTATGAATTTAATGGCAATAAGCTTTTAGAGCATAAGATTGTAAGAATTAAGCCATTAGATAAGAATTCAGCGAAATTCAAGAAGATGGTTGATAATTACGTGAACCATAAATACACCTTTGCAACACAAAAGTAAAATAAATCCTGTTTTTACAGGATTTTTTAAATAGGAGGAATCATGAGCAATATATATTATGCACCAACGAAATTACTGATTGATTATGATATAAAAAATATTGGGAATCTAATAGAAGAATATGGCTATAAAAGAGTATTAGTCGTCTATGGTAAGGGCTCTATTAAAAACATAGGATTATATGATATTGTTATAAATTCTTTAAAGGATAAAAATATCACCTTCTTTGAAGAAGGTGGAGTAGAGGCAAACCCTAAGGTAGAATTTGTAAGAAATGCTTTAGCAAAAGATTATGATATCGATTTTATCCTAGCTATAGGTGGTGGGTCTGTAATCGATACAGCGAAAAGTATTTCTGTATCCTATAAAACAAATATTGACCCATGGGATTTTAATGCGAAAAGGGAAATACCAAAGAAGGCACTACCTATTGGTGTAATTCTAACGATAGCTGCGGCAGGATCTGAAATGAGTAATTCCTGTGTCATATCGAATCCTGAATTAAAGATGAAAAATGGATTTAATTCCGATGTCGTAAGACCTAAATTTGCCATAATGAACCCAGAATTAACCTATTCCCTACCGAAATACCAAATGGCCTGTGGTATTGTAGATATTATGATGCATACCCTAGAGCGCTTTATTACTCCATATGAATCCGATTTAGCGGATAATTTCTGTATAGGATTATTAAAATGTGTCTATAAGAATGGTTTAATTGCTTATAATGATCCAAAAAACTATAAAGCAAGAAGAGAAATTATGCTGGCATCAAGCTTTTCCCATAATGGACTTATGGAGCTTGCACGCCCAATGTGCTTTCGCTGCCACCAATTTGAGCATGTCCTATCTGCAGTGCATGATGAAATTGCCCATGGGGCAGGCCTTGCCGTATGCTTCCCTGCATACGCAAAATATATCTATAAGAAAAGCCCTATTGCCTTTAACCGATTCCTAAGACTTGCCTACCAAGTATTTGAAGTAGAACCATCTATGGATAAAGATAAGGATTGTCTTTTAGGTATAGAACGATTAGTTGACTTCTTTAAGAATTTAAATATGCCAACCAAGATGAGAGATTTAGGTATCGAAAAAGAAGAACTTGAGGATTTATCCTTAAGAGTATCTTGGAATAAAACAAGGGTTATAGAGGATGTAATTCCACTTACCTATAAGGAAATGAGGGAAATCTATGAGCTCATGTTCTAAGGTATTGTTCCTATTCGATTTCTATGGTGTATTATCTAGTGAAATCGCTCCAAAATGGTTTTCCAATCATATCAAGAGTGAAGAAGAAGCAAGCAGGTTAAAAAATAAATATTTTGAGCCTGCCGATTTAGGTAAATACACCTTCAAAGAAACGATTGACCGTATGGCTTATGATTTAGGATATAATTCTATAGATATATTAGAGGAAATGAAATCCTATGCAAAATTAAATATAGAATTATTGGGTAAAATAGTAGAATTAAGAAAGAAGAATAGGGTTGGCTTATTATCGAATGCGGCTATAGGTATATTTGATCTATTATTTCCTGATTTAGATTTTCATATCTATTTTGATAAAGCCTTTGTTTCCTGTGATTATAAAATAAAAAAGCCAGATTTAAAATTTTATAATCTAGCTGTTGATGCATTTGATGAAGATTTTAATGAAATCTATTTTATCGATGATAATATATCCAATATTGAAGTATTAAAGAATACCAAAATAAAGGGAATATTATATAAAAATAATGAAGAATTATTTGAATTATTAAACAAATATGTATAAAAATATGGGCTACATTTAATTATGTAGCCCAATTCTTTTACCATAAGCCCTTTTTATATTTACCTTGGTCCATTAATTTCTTAATGGATTCTACAACAGAAGGCTTATCCTCCTTGTAGGTAATACCATACCATACGGCAGGAGATGGAACGATTTTAACAGTAACCTCTCCATCATTGATTAAATCAGAAACAACCGTTGGTAATAAATATTCACACTTAAGTAGATTATCCTTATTCTCATCTAAGAATTTAGGGAATCTATCCCACATATAATCCATAATCGATTTTGAGAAGCAGAACATATTCATAGATACTAAGGTATCTTTTGAAATTTCAAATGGCTTTTTAGCTTCATCTAGTGGAGTTGCGATAATCTTACCATTTACATTCTCGATAGAGGATTCCTCTATATGTGTAAGGCACGAATTCTTATCCATATTTAATACACCACGCTTAACAGAACCATTCTCTGTCATAGTATTCGTAACTAAATAGGCAACATTTCCATACGCCTTCGCGCCACAAGATTCTTTCAAGAATTTCGCTGCGGCAAAGAAGGATTCCTTACCATAAAAATCATCTGCGTTAATAATTGCAAATTTATCGCTAATATAATCTCTTGCGGCTAATATTGCCTGTGCTGTACCTAAAGGCTTTACTCTATCCTCTGGAATTTTATATCCATCTGGTAATAAAGAAAGCTTTTGGAAAGCATATTCTACCTTAATTTTATCTTCAACCCTTTTTCCTATTGTATCCTTAAATATTTGATAATTTTCTTCTTTAATTATGAAAACAACCTTATCAAATCCAGCTTCAATTGCATCATAAATTGAATAATCAATAATGAAATTGCCGTATTGATCGATTGGCTCAATCTGCTTAAGGCCACCAAATCTAGAGCCCATACCAGCAGCTAGTATTACTAATTCCATATCTTTTTTACACCTCACTTCGTAACACCATTATAACGAATTCCATAGAAAAAGTCAAAAAAATAGAGGATTTGAGCCAATATATTGCTTTTTGGCGAAAAAAATTTGATTTTAATCTACGATTATTGTATAATATCAAAGAAATTTTATATTTAAATTTTCTTCATGAAGGGAGTATAGAACATGCAAGAAAAAGAGAAATCAATTACATTAGGAGATATTTTCCATGTTTTATGGAAAAATATCATATTACTTGCTGCAATTACAGCTACTGTATTTATCATAGGAGCAATTTATACCTTCGCTATTGCAAAGCCAACGTATAAATCAAGTGCCGCAATTACAGTTGCGATTGATACACAAACCTCAAGCGCAAAGGAAACCTATGATTATACCAATTCCATTCGTGCAGTTGTAACTGTTGCAGATACAATTAAGAATAATTCCATTTTAGATCCAGTTGTAGATAAATATAATGAGGATTTATTAGATGGTAATGATACACTTGTATTACCAAGCTACAAGTTAAAATACAAAACAGATTCAACGAAGTGGGAAACTGTATCCTCTAAAGGATTATCTAAGGTAACCCTAGAAGGATTAGAGAAGATGGTTTCTGTATCCTATACAACCAATTCTATGATGATTACAATTTCAGTTACATCAAAGAATCAAGTTCAAGCACAATATTTTGCAGATGCTATTCAAGCAAAATGTATTGAAGAGGCAAAAACAACAAAAGAGGATGGCACAATGGGTGTTTTCTTCTTTGCAAACGATAATATGGTTCAATCCTCAACCGCAAAGCTTGGAACCTATGCATCTCCAAATAAAAAGCTATATATTATTATTTCCTTCTTAGCTGGCTTAGTATTAGGTGTTATTGTTATTTTCATTAAGGAATTTATGTCCAATAAATTTAAAACAAAGGATGAAATTGAAGCATCCTTTGATGAAAAGATTGTTGGTGTATTCCCTGATCGTAGATTAAAATGCCAAAAGAAGGATAACAAGGATGTCTTATTAATTGAGGCAAACATTCGTAATTTTGAGCCATATAATAAATTATTAAGCAATATTAAATATTCTAATTTAGAAAACCCATATAAGGTTATTGAATTTACAAGTGCACTACCTGATGAATTAAAGAGTACAACTGCTGCCAATTTAGCATATTGCATGGCCAACAACAACAATAAGGTAGTCATTGTAGACTTAGATATTAGAAAGAGTATTCTACATAAAACATTTAAGGTTGCAAAGGAAAATGGTATTGTAGATTACATTGCTGGAGATATCGATAAGGATTCCTTAATTAAGAAAAGCGAATTTGGTGTAGATGTCATTACCGTAGGTAAGGATGTCATCAATCCTGTTGCTGTACTTGAAACAAAGAAATTAAAGGAATTAGTAGAGGAATTAAAGAGTGAATATGATTATGTCATCTTAGATACACCTCCATGCCTTGCATGTAGTGATGCATCGATCATTGCACAAATCTCTGATGGTGTTATCTTCTCAATTGCCCTAAACCAGGCAAAGAAGAAGGATATAAAGGAATGTATTAATCAATTAAAGAGTGTAGATGCAGCCTTAATTGGTATTTCTATTACTAAGGCAGCTGCCCAAAAGAAGGATTCCTATTACTATTATTACGATTCCAAAGAAAATTAAAATAAAGCCCGAATAGGGCTTTTTTCATAGAGGTATATTATGATTGATATGCATACACATATCCTACCTAATGTAGATGATGGTGCGAAATCTATAGATATTTCCTTTAAATTATTAGAAGAAGAAATAAAAGAAAAGATTTCTACTGTATATTTAACACCACATCAAAATAAAAACAATTTATGTAAGGATAATCTAATCAAACAATTTAATATATTTAAGGAGCAAGCTTTAAATTACCCTATTGAATTAAAGCTAGGCTCTGAGGTCTATTATTATGAAGGATTCAAGAGGGATTTATTAGGTGGTAAAATCCTTACAATGGATGATTCTAAATATGTACTTTTAGAATTCTCTACAAGAATAGAAGAAAATATAGTAGATATTTTATATGATTTATCATTAACAGGCTATAAGATAATACTTGCTCATATTGAGCGTTACCCATATTTAAAATGTTCCGATTATGATGAAATCCATAAATATGCCAAAATACAAATTAATTCTAAATCTCTACTTTCTAAGGAATATAAGAAGCAAATGAAATATTTATTAAAAAATGATTTAATTGATTTTATGGCTTCGGATTGTCATGATTTAGATAGAAGAAATGTTGAATTTATAGAAGAATTAAAATACTTAGAAAAGAAATATAAAAATACCTATTTAAAGGTAACCAAGGATTATAATTTTCACGAATAGAAGGAATTTTAAAAATGG
>JAFPIE010000094.1 GCA_017388605.1 Acholeplasmatales bacterium
TCTGCAGAGGCAGTATCTAACAATTGAGCCTCAAGCTTTTCGATTTTATTTTCAAATTTAGTGATTTGCCTTTTGACAAATGTATGAAGGTCATTTGTTTTAATTTTAACCTTAGCCCTTAAATCCATTTGGTAATAATAAAAATCGATTTTATCCTTAAAGTTTTTGAAGGTAGAAGGCTTATTATCTAAATGAAGATATTTATAGAATGTTTCTGCATGGAAATCATTTTGAAATACAGGGTAGGCTATATTTAAGGATACTCCATTGAATAGATTCATCAATTCCTTTGGATTTTTAGGATTATTCTTTAAGAATATATCTATAATTTCATCCTTAGATAATTTCATTGGATTTATTTTATTATTTAATGGGAATTCATATTTGGCATTAGGTAATATCGTTCTATTATATTCCCCAATACCATCATGCTTTAAAGCATCTATAATAATGAAATTTTCATCCGTCAATATTAGATTGGAATATCTACCCATGACCTCACAAATTAAATATTTATGATTTGAATCGGATAATTCATTATAGCCAGATAATTTAAAATATAGGATTCTATCACATTCAAAGTTGATGATATCATCGATGAAATAGCCTTCTATATGCTTCCTTAAAAGCATAGTAAAGCTTTTAGGATTTAATACACTATCATAAATATGCTTCGTTAAATGAATTCTTGAATAATCCGAAGAGAAGGATAACATCAATTGATAATTGATTCTTTCCTTTCTAATTGTAAAAATAAAGTCGGTATCTCCATTTTCATTAATCTTAGAAATACGACCTGTCTTTAAGAATTCTATTTCCTTATTTAGTTTTTCTAGTAGTATTCCATCAAAGCTCACATTAATCACCAGTAAGAGTATAGCATTTTTTAAAATGGAATTCTATTATCTTGTGTTTTAAAATATTAAATAGTAAAATATATCTAATAGGAGGCGATAGTTCATGGGATTTTTGGACTTATTTAAAAAGAATGATACAGATCAAAAAAAACCAAAAAACACCAAGCTTTCTGATGGGGTAAAGAAGACCCTAGAGGCAAAAAATATTTCTGTATCCTTAGATGATGATGGCAAGGGCTCCTTTGAGCTTGTCATGCCAAATGAAGGATATAGCCTATATCCATACTATAGAATAGATAGTACTACTAAGGAATTATCTATAATTATTAATGTAAGAAATGTAGAAGAGGATATAACTATAGATTTATATAATAAAATAAACGCCTTTAATATTAAAAGTAAGTATTTAATGGCTAAGCTTAAGGATAGAATTATCTATTTAGAATACAATACTAAGGTGGATTCTCATAAATCAGAGATCATCCATGAGGTTATTGAAAGCGTATTTATGTTATCAAAAGAAATTGATGAGCTTTAATTGGTTGAATTTTTAGTTTTGTTATAGTAAACTTATTTACAAAAAGTGAGGTATTAAATCATGAAGCTGAATGACAGAGGACTTCTAGTTGTTATATCTGGCCCATCAGGGGTAGGTAAGGGAACCGTACGTAAAGCATTATTTGAAATGCCAAAGCATAACTTAACCTATAGTGTATCTATGACGACAAGAGCAAAAAGACCAGGCGAAAGAGATGGAATCGACTATTACTTCGTTTCTCGTGAGGAATTCTTAAAGCGAGTTGATGAAGGTAAATTCCTAGAGCATGCGGAATTCGTTGGAAATTTCTATGGTACACCACTAGATAAGGTAAATGAAAGATTAGAGGATGGTCAGGAGGTTGTACTTGAGATTGAGGTTGAGGGTGCACTTCAGGTAAAGAAGAAGGTCCCAGATTGCGTAATGATTTTCATTGTACCACCAGGAAAGGAAGCACTATATCAGCGCTTAAGAAAAAGAGGTACAGAATCTGAGGATGTTATTCAGCAAAGAATTGAAAAGGCCAATAGAGAATTTAAGCTTGCAAAATATTATGATTATATCGTAGTAAATGATGAGGTTTCGAATGCGGCTGACCGTATTATGGCTATCATTCGTGCAGAGCATGCGAAAACAGCAAGATCCATCCATAAATATATGGAGCTTATTGGTGAGGATGAATAAAATCACTAGATTTTTTATAGAGTTTATTGTATAATAATTTCGTTGATTTGGAGGACTAATTATGTCAAAGAAAGATTATGATGGAATGCGTTATCCATCTGTAGATGATTTATTAAAGGTTATTGATTCTAAATATAAGCTAGCATACGCAGCTGCAAGAAGAGCTCATATCATTGAAGAAGAGGAATGGACTGCTGCAGAGGATGGTATGTGTGTTAAGCCTGTAGGACAGGCATTAGAAGAGATTCTAAATGGCCAAACAAAAATGACTTTTAAGTAAAAAGTAACCCTCGGGTTATTTTTTTCTTTTCTTTGTAGTATAATCTTTTCAAGGAGGTATATTATGGAACCTTTTACTAAATATTTCTTATATTTCATAATTTATGCCTTCTTAGGGTATATTGCTGAGGTTATCTATGTATTTATATGTACAAAGAAAATAACGAATAGAGGCTATTTATATGGTCCTTTAGTGCCTATTTATGGCTTTGGTGCTATAGGTATCCTTTTATCCTTAAGCTTTATTTATAATTTAAATACATGGTATAGTCCTATATTGGTATTTGTTGCAGGATTTATCCTAACATCCCTTCTTGAATATATTGTTTCCTTCTTTATGGAATTAATCTTCCATATGAGATGGTGGGATTATAGTGATAAATTTTTAAATATTAATGGTAGAGTCTGCTTAAGAAATTCAACGATGTTTGCCATACTTGTTATGCTGGTGATGTATTTATTACATCCTTTTGTTGTAGAGAATTTAGTTTCAAGAATAGAGAATTTTAATCTTATATTCTTTTATATACTATCAGGTATCCTATTTACATTAGTTTTAACAGATAGTGTATTATCTACTCTTAAGCATGTATCTATTGCTAAGGTATTTAAGAAGCTTGAGGCTATGGCAGCAACGATTGGAGATTCTATTGTTTCTAAGACCTTAGAAACTAAGGATAAGCTAGATGAGCTAAAGGATTATTTTTCTTCTAATATTGTAAAAAAATCCTTCCGCTTCCTAGATATGAAATATGCATCTACAAAAATTAAATTAAAAAGCGAGCATTTAAAGCTTTCCTTATTCGATTTTAAGGAAAAGATTAAAGATAAAATTCAAGGAGAGTGATTCTCTTGGGTATCATAGAAGAAAAGCTAAAGCTATTACCGGATTCTCCAGGCTCATATCAAATGAGAGATGGAAATGGAACAATTATATATGTTGGTAAGGCTAAGAATTTAAAGAATAGAGTAAGAAGCTATTTTCATGGCGCACATAATGCGAAAACCACTAGGCTTGTATCTGAAATTAGAGATTTTACTTATATTATTACCTCAAGTGAGCTTGAGGCTTTTGTTTTGGAAATTAATTTAATTAAGGAATATAATCCAAAATATAATATTGCCCTAACTGATGATAAAACCTATCCTTATGTTGCCCTAACCAATGAGCTTCACCCAAGATTAATCGTTACAAGAAATAAAAGAAAGAAGGGGGAGGCAAGGTATTTTGGCCCATACCCTAATGTAGGTGCTGCAAGAGATACAGTCAATCTATTAAATCGATTATATCCTTTGAGAAAATGTAGCCATATTCCAGATAAGGAATGCTTATATTATCATATGCATCAATGCTTAGGTCCTTGTATTATAAAGGAGCAATTTGATTATTCTATATACAAGAATAAGATTGCATCCTTCTTAAATGGAGATGCAGAGGATATCCTAAAGGAATTAAATGAAAAGATGGATGCTGCATCGAATTCCTTAGAATTTGAAAAGGCTATTGAATATAGAGATTTAATTGAATCGATTAAAAATACAATAAAAAGACAAAAGATATCCATTAATGATTTAACCGCAAGAGATTATGTAGGTATATATGAGGATAATGGAGATTTATCCATTAATATTATTATTACCCGCTTAGGCTCTATTGTACAAAATCATCAAACCATCATTAATTCCTATGATGAAAAGGAGGATGAGGTATTATCCTATTTAAGGCAATTCTATGAAATTAATGAAAAGCCAAAGGAAATAGGTATTAGCGGTATAAATATTGATAATATTGAGGAAATGCTTGAAATTCCTTTTGTAGATATCAAATTAGGTAAGAAAAAGGAATTGTTAGATATGGCTGTATATAATGCCAAATATAATCTAGAAAATAAAAGAAATATATATAAGAACCAAGTCTTAAAGAGAGTAGAAACTATAGATAGGCTAGGTGAATTATTAGGTATAAATCCACCTATGCGTATTGAAGCCTTCGATAACTCCAATTTATTTGGTGAATACCCTGTATCAGGTATGGTATGCTATATCAATGGTAAGCCTGCACCAAAGGAATTTAGAAAATATCATATTAAAACAGTCGTTGGAGCAAATGATTATGAATCCATGAAGGAAGTAATCTATCGAAGATATTTAAGATTAGTTATGGAAAATTCTACTCTTCCAGATTTAATTGTCATGGATGGTGGAGAAATTCAGGTTCATGCAGCCAAAGAGGTATTAGATGGATTAAATTTAAATATTCCAGTTATGGGTATTCAAAAGGATGACCATCATAAGGCAACGATTATTTTCTTTAATGAAAAATTAATACCATTAGATAAAAATGATCCTGTATTTTTACTCTTAGCCGATATATCGCAAAGAGTACATGATTTTGCGATAAGCTTCTTCAGAAGCCAAAAGGCTAAGGGCTTCTTCCAATCGCGATTAGATGAAATTGAAGGCTTAGGACCAAAGAGAAAGGAAGCATTAATTAAATATTTTACAACTATTGATAATGTTAAAAATGCTTCTATAGAGGAATTAAAGAAGGCAGGAATGCCTTCAAATTTAGCTCATAAGATTTATGAATATTTCAAGGAGGAGAATAATGAAAATTAAGTATTTATTCCCATTGATATCTGTTTTAGCCTTAGCTTCCTGTAGTATAACAAAGGAAGCAACTACTACTACAGAAACTACTCTAAATACAACTACAGAAACAACTACAGAAACAACGAAAGAAATTGAATTATCCTATAGAGTATTACCAGATAAGGTAAATAATTATTATAAGGATGTAGATATAACCCTAGAGGGGGATGAATTTATAAATTCATTAACTAAGGTAATATCTAAGAATTATCAAAAATATTCCTATAGTGCTGCATGGGATATTTTAAAGGAAGCAGATGAGGACCCATATAATAAAGACAATATTGTATGTATCTATACAGGCTTATCTATTCCAAAATCAGGTCAAGGCTCAACATGGAATAGAGAGCATACCTGGCCAAAATCTCATGGCTTTAATTCTGAATCCAATCCTGCCTATACCGATTGTCATCATTTAACGGCAACACAATCTCAGGCAAATAACGCAAGAGGAGATTTAGATTTTGATGAGGTAAAAAATAATCCAGGTGAGGTATTCAGTGATGGATATGGCAATTCCTGGATTAATAATGTGTGCTTCGAACCAAGAGATGAGGCAAAGGGAGATTGTGCA
>JAFPIE010000095.1 GCA_017388605.1 Acholeplasmatales bacterium
AAATGTTTCCCTTTCAATATCATCGACTAAAGCAAGCTCCTTGCAAACCGTTAAGGAGTCTGGCTTTTTATCCCCAAAAATTCTATACCAAAAATTAATCCAAAATGCGATAAATTTTAACATCCATTTTGGTAATTTTAAAATACTTGAGGCAACAGGGCTTCCCTTATGAGGAGTACATAATGTAGTTAAGCTTTGTACATAATCCTCCATACCGAGCTTCTCAATCATATATTTCGCATCTAAGCCTCCCTTAGAGTGTGCGATAATATTGACCTTAGTCGTTTTTTCATCTTCTAATATTTTTAATATTTCCTCTTTTAAGATAGCGGCATTATTTTCAACAGTCCCAAATCCATCGATATTACTCTTATATACCTTATAGCCTTCATCTTTTAGATGCCTATCTATCTTACCAAAGGATTTAATAAAAAATAAATCTTTAATCGCTATACCATGAACCAATATAATTGGATATTTCGTTTTCATAATACTCCCTTTCAAATGTCATAAAGATTGTATAAAATTACGTATTAAATGTCAAATTTCTATCTTATTAGGATTTTTTCGATATGAAAAAGGGCATATAAATGCCCTATTCATAAATCTCTTTAGATATTAAATTATTCTGTTAGACTCTTTAATCTATCTTGGTATAATTTCAACTTTTTATCGTCAAAATCTATTAATATATCATAATACTCTTTCGTAATTTTACCTGTTCTAAGTCTTCCATCACAGGCACTTTTATCTGCTAATGTAAATCTTATTGCATCCTCTAATTCCTCTTTTGAATAAGACAAAGCATTTTCCTCTTCTATTATATACATTGTTTTATATTGTTCAGCATAAATATCAAGAATTCCTTGATACTTCTCAAGTAGTATTTGGTATTCTCTTAAAGAGAGGCTATCCTTTGGATTTAAAGATTTCTTTTTGTTCATTATTTCTATATTTAAATCCAACATTTGTTCACCAAGGCTTTTAATGGTTTTGGCTTTTTCCTCCTTTACCCTTTCTTCTCTTTTATTGCCTATATTAAAGCTACTTGGGACAATATAGTTCTCTGTTGGCTTTTTATATGAATAATTGGATGTGTATAAATATACCATAACTATAATAGTAATTATCATACCGATAAATATGGAACCAATTAACGATGCAATCCAATTCTTATTTATTAAGAAGAGAAGCCAATAGATAATTTGTTCAAATAAAATAAAGAAGAATATTCCAAATAATTTTACTTTCGTTTTAGATAAAGGAATCTTACCAGAAATGGAGCCATTTTGATCATTTATAATAATCGAATACTTCTTTCCCTTAAATGTTGATTCTATGAACCACGTAGGATAGAAGGTATAGGAGGCTTTAATTTGGGTTACACGAATATTTTCTGTAAACAAAATTTCACCTTCATTTGCTTCCCTTCTTAACTCTCCATTTTCCATATATAATCTCTTTAGTGTTACTGGATTTTTTAGAATTTTACTCATTTCCTCTTCTACAGCTAATACAGCTTTTGACTTTAATCCTCTAAATGAAAGCTCTAATCTCTTAGCCATATGTCCTGCCAAATAAGGCGTATTAAATTGCTTAATATTCTTTAAATCGAAAGGCCCAATCGATTGAATAATATTATCATAATTGGGTATTAAGGCTTCCAGAGGAAAATGATGAAATTGAATTGCACCAAAGGATGTTTTGGGGGTGAAATCGAATTGATTTTCTTCCAATACATAGTTATTCATCCTAGTCTTTCCTACGGACAAAAAATCAAAGGCAACATGTCCTCTTAAAACATACAAAGGAATATATAAATCATTTACTCTAGCTTTGTTTACAGCTTCCTTAAATCCAAAAGGTAGGAATGGGTTTTTATTTAGATAATGGTGCTTTATTTTTTCAATTTTGTCTTTCGAATTTAAAAAAGGAACAATATATTTTGGTCTTAATTCCCCAACTAAAGAATTCTTTAGTAATACATTATTTCCACAAAATGGGCATACTGAAGAAGCTATGGAATCCTCAACAATGATAGCCCCTCCACAGCTCGTACAGGTATATTCTGTTGTATTATCCTCATTTTTAAAATAATCTGCCTCAAATTCTATAGTATCATCTATGCTTTTATCTATCTTCATTAAATCCTTAGCTGTATATGTATTATTACAGCTCACACATATAAGCATTCTTTC
>JAFPIE010000096.1 GCA_017388605.1 Acholeplasmatales bacterium
AGTGATAAGGATAGCTATGTATCCTATGATTCTTATTTATATTAAAAAAGCTTTGCTATAAAGACAAAGTACAATGCACTTTTTGCATTGTACTTTATTTTTTTATTTATTAGTAAATTTAAAACTCTATTTATTATTACTAATTGTTTTTTAAAGAGAATTGGTGTATATTCTTTCTAATACTAGCCATTTTTTTGGGAGGTGATGCTTATGATAAAGGAATATAAAAATGGGGATGAATTTTTAAAGGAAAATCTATCAACCTTGGAATTAAATCCTTATATGACAAGTCTAATTATAGTAGATGCTAAGGCCTTAAAGGAGATATCTAAATCAAATTATGCATTAAAAATCGAAGAAGATAATCAAAAGCTTTTAGCTATAAGAGTTGAATCATTTCCTTTATTATTTTATGGAGAGGAAAAGCTTCTTTCTAAGCTATTAGAATATATTAATAAAAATGAATATATATATGATGGGGTTTTCACGTCCACTAAAATTGGAGATGAGCTATTAAAATTAAATATGGGATATTATAAAGATATAGGAATGGATTTTATGATTGCAGATTCTATATTTGAGCCATCCTCTAATAATGTTATAACCCCATCCCCATTGGATTTAGATGAAATCTATAAAAATACGATAGAATTTGTTAAGGATTGTGGATTACATGATAAGATATATAAAGAAAAAATCCAAGAAAAATTAGATCATTATAGAGTAATCAAGGTGGGAAATGAAATCGTAAGCATGGCCTCCTATTCTATAGAAAGCAAGGATTCCTTAAGAATAACTCATGTATATACGAAAAAGGAATATAGAGGATTAAAATATGCAAGAATGGTAGTAAATACTCTTAAGAATGAAATCATTTCTATGGGCTATAAGGCTACATTAAATGTTGACGAGAAAAATCCTATTTCCTATCATTTATATACCTCACTAGGCTTTAAGAGGATGTTTTCTCAAGCAATTTATTTAAAGTAAATGTGAGGTCTATTATGCAAAGAAAAGAAAAAATAATTTCAAATAGAATCCTTTTAATGCCCTTAAGAGATATAGATTATATACCGATGATGGAAATGGTTAAGGATGATAGAATTAAAGAAACCTACATGCTACCTGATTTTTCAAGCATAGATGAGGAAGCCTCCTTTTTCCATCATTTAAAGGAATTATCCTTAAATTTAACTAAATTCATTTATGGCATATATTATAATGACCTATTGGTAGGCTTTATGAATGAGGTGGATAAGAAGGATTTAGAAATAGAGCTTGGCTATTTCATAAGCCCAAAATACTGGAATACTGGATTTGCAACAGAAGCCTTAGGTGTTGCTATAGATAACTTATTTGAAATGGGCTATTCTATGGTTCTTGCTTCTTACTTTGAAGAAAATATTGCAAGCGCTAAGGTTATGCAAAAATGTGGAATGTTTTTATTAAATAGGAAGGATACTATAGAATATAGAGGTAAAATTCATAATTGTATTTATTATGGAATAAGAAGAATAGATAAAGAAAAATATGCAACCCTTATTGGAGATAAAATAATCCTAAGAGCTGCAAAGATAAAGGATTATTCATCCATGCTTAAAAATGTTTGGGGTGATATAGATGTATATAAATGGATGCTATATACTCCAACATTGAATGAAGAGGATGCTATAAAAAGAAATGAAAGATCTATGCAATTTCAAAAGAATCATTACGCATATTATATTGCTCTTAAGGAATCTGATATAGCGATTGGCCTATGTGGAATAAGAGAATATGAAGAGGGAAGATTCGAAGAAACAGGTATATGTATTGGCAAGGAATACCAAGGGATGGGCATTGGTAAGGAGGTAGTATCTCTTTTATTAGATTTATCTTTCAAAAAGCTTATGGCTAAGGATTTTCTATATGGCTATTTCAATGATAATATGAAATCTATGAAGCTTGCTAAATCCTTTGGATTTACCTATGATCATGAAATTGAGCTTATAAGACCTTGGGATAACGAGAAAAAAAGAATATCTATATGTATTTTAAAAAAAGAGGATTATGAAAAATCCTTAGAAGAATAGATTCTATATTATATTTTTAAGTGGTTTGATTCATCAAACCATTTTCTCTTGTAATGGATTTTTAATACCATATATGATATAATAAATTGAGGTATTATATATGGATATAAAGGAATATTTATTAAGCATTGATGAAATAAATACAGCTATATATACGATTAAAAAGAATGTAAGCATGAAGATGCAGCTTGTAGCTCCATATAAAAGAAAAGAGGAAGCAGGCTTCATTTTAGCTTTAGGAGGTTCTTTTTTTTCTCATGTAAATACTAAAGATGGTATTTATATAAATGAATTTATGAATGCTATAAATAAAGGATTATATCCTATATTAGATAAAAAGAGCTTTGATTATGTACTAGAGGATACTCTAAGGAATTTAAAAAAGGTGCTTCCTACAGTATCTATCGTTGAAGCTACCAAAAGGCTTCATACACTATTCGATGAAATTAGAAGATATATGAATCATACCTTACTGAAAAAGGAATTGGAAAGAATAGAGCCATATACCTATTCTATCTTATATCATAGAGCCTGTAAGGTTATGGTAAATAGTGATTTGAAAAATACCTCCATTCATGAAATGCATGAGATATTAAATTCATTAAATTACCAAAATGTATTATCTATAATATATCCAAAATCCTTTACAGAGGATTCCAATTTTTCTTCTTATTTACTAGAAAAGAAATCCTTCTATAATACTTATATTTCTAGTGGTGCTATGCCCATATGTGGCATAGAAAGATTAAAGGAATCTGGCTTAGATGAAATTATTATACCCATTTCATCTATGAATCCTTTAGTTGAAGAAAGATTAAGTGGTAATAAAATAAAGGAATTAATGTCTTTAATTAAGCTATCCTTAACAGTAGGACTAAAGGTAACTATAGAAACCAAAATAAGAGAAGAAAATAAGGATTATCTATCCTTACTTAAATATTTTTATTCTATGGGAGTTTATAGCTTCATTATCGATTTTGATGATGCATTAAAGGATAGGGATATATTACTTAAGAGAATTCATTATTTTTCTTTAATGTATCTACTTGAAATTAAGCTAAATACCTATGGAATATTAAAGGATAAGGAAATTAGAAGATTAGGTATCTATCCATATTATAAGGAGGATAGGGTATCTACCTATTATACAAAGAGTGATTTTAAGCTTTATGCAGATAAGAACTTAGAGTATTTGCTTGGAAGCTTATCTATGGAAAAAATAGAAAATGTATTTAATTCTAATCTTGCCAAAAGATTAAGAAAAGAATCTTTAAAGAGGAAATAAAATGAGAAATAAAGTGACGAAGGAAAGGCCAGAAAAAATTGAATATACCGCATCATTTAAGGTAAATCGTAGTGATGAGCTATTAGAATTCTTACTTAAAAAGATGAATACATCAAGAAATAATGTAAAGAATTTATTATCCCATCATATGGTATTAGTTAATGGTAGCCCTGTAAGCCAATATAATTTAATGCTTGCGAAGGATGATGAGGTTAAAATCACAAAAAAGCCACAGTTAAGTATGCCAAGAGTTAAAAATGATTCCAAAAATAAAAAGGATAAGCCTAAAAGAGTTTATCTTGATATTATTTATGAGGATGATGATTTTATTGCGATAAATAAGCCAAATGGCTTATTAAGTGTAGAAAGCGATAAGGAAAGAGAATGTGCATTTTCCTATGTTTTAGAATATATGCAGGAAAATGATCCAAAATCTAGACCCTTCGTATTGCATAGAATCGATAAGGAAACTAGTGGTGTATTAGTTTTTGCTAAAAATGTTAAAATTCATTCCATGCTAAAGCTCAATTGGAATGAATATATAAAAACAAGAGAATATTTTGCTATGGTAGAGGGAACACTAAAGGAAAAGGAAGGCAGAATAACCTCTTATTTAAAGGAAAACCAAAACAATTTGGTTTATTCTACACAAGACCCATCCGGTGCTCTTGCGGTAACGGATTATAAGGTCAAAAAGGAAAACGGACAATATTCCTTATTATCCGTATTAATCTACACAGGAAGAAAGAACCAGATTCGTGTTCATATGCACGATATTGGTAATCCTATTGTAGGTGATGACAAATATGGGTGTACAAAGAATCCATTAAAGAGGCTAGGACTCCATGCATCTCGTTTAGAGTTTTTGCACCCAATTACAAAGGAGCTAATCTCCATTAAGGCTCCTGTACCTAACATTTTCTATGGACCATTCGAGAAGGAGAGATAATATGAATAGCGAAGAATATTTATCCTTTATGGTTAGCTATTTTAAGAAAAATAGAGCTATAGCAAAGGATATAATAGACAAATATATTAATTCAGAATCTATGAGTGTCAATTTAGATGCATTTATATCGATGCTACCTGAAATTCTATATAGCCTATATAATTTTATTTCTACTTCCGATTATGTTTCTAAAATCATCAAGGATGATTGTGTAGTGCTAGAAAATGATTATCTGAAATTAACTGAAAAGCTTATATATATTTGGACACATGCAAGCATTCCTTTAACCATTTCCTGGGAAAGGAATTCAAGCGAATTCTATAGAAGAATTCTAATCCCTCTACGCTTCAATTTGTCCGATATTATGTATGGCGCATTATCTACCATGAGAAGCCAAATGAGTGAGCTTGTCTATCTTGAGGTAGGTGAATATGCTTTTGTATCCAATAAAGAATATAGTGATAAGGATGATTATACCTATTTAGCATCGGATTATGCATCCTATGCCATTTATAGCTTAAATGATGCTAAGATGTGCTATGGATATATGGACCCTTGGATTTTTAATATCAAAGCAAACCATATTCGTATCTTAGATGATACTAAGGCTTTAGAGCCTATGCTTCTTATTGATGCAAAGGGCTTTGGTATTTTTGAGGGGAACCAAGAAAATGTCTTATTATCCTTAGGAGACCCTATGTATCAAACAAAGGATAATATTAAAGCAATCGATATGCTAGGTGTAGATTTTTCTGATACAAAAATAGAGGATATAAAAGCAAACCTAAAGGAAAGCTTCTACCTTACACAGTATAGGTATGAGGCTAAAGAAGAATAATAGGAGAAAAAATGAAATACGCTTTATTAATTGATTCAGAAAATGCTGAACCAAGAATGGATGAGGTATTCCAGGAATTAACGAAGCTTGGGGACACCCCCATTCGTTATTTAATTGGGAATTTTACCCAAATTCCACAAACACATCCATGGTTAAAAATAGCCCAGAAGCATGCGATTACATGCGTACAGACTATGAATTTTACAAAGGGAAAGAATTCACTAGATATTTCCCTTGTTATTGAAGGTATGAAGGTTTTATATGAAAAAGCCTTCATCGATGGAGTTATCATTGTCGCATCCGATTCCGATTACACCCCACTTGCAAGAGAATGGAGAAACGCAGGTAAGGAGGTTATTGGAATTGGAAGAAAGCTAACTCCAGAATCCTATAGAGCTTCCTGTACAAAATTTATCTACTCTGAAAACATCTATAATAAAAAGACTATTGAGGATGATGATACTGGTACAGAAATTGTTTCTATTGAAAAATTATATGAAATCATCGAGGCAGTACTAAATGAAAATAATGGTATGGCACAGCTATCTGTTATTGTGGAGTCCATTCGTAAGGCCTATACGGATTTCGATGTAAGAAATTATGGCTTTCAAAAGGCTAGAGATTTCTTCCAGGCATCCTTCCAAAATAAGCTAAAGCTTACAGAGGAGAAAAAGAATTCCTATTTCCTATCCTTCCGTGATAAGCAAGAGGAGGAGGTAAGAATTGTTGTACCTCTAAAGGAAGAAAAAAAGGAAGTAAAAAAGAAAAAGGCTATAGAAAAGCCAAAAAGTAAAAAAGCTATAGAAAAGAAAAAAGCTATAGAAAAAACGGAAAAGAAAAAGGCTTCAAAGCCTAAAAATGCCAATTCCAAGCCTAAGGTGACTATCGTAGAGGATGATTTGGCACTATAAGAGGGGATATCCCCTCTTATTTTTTTCTTATTTTAGCAATAAAGAAGCCTTCAAAATATTCATTTGGTAAAACGAGTAGGGTACCCTTTATTTTGGTTGGAAGTAAAGGTAAACCAGAAAAGGTAATAGGTACTATTTCTATATTAAATTCCTTTAAGGCACGAGATATAATTTCTTCATTTTCTATAGGAAGTATGGAGCATGTAGAATAAACCATCGAGGAATTAGGCTTTAATATTTTAATCGCCTTCTTTAATAATTCATATTGAAGATGAGCTGAATTCTTAACTAAATCATAGCTAAAAGCCTTTAGAGCCTTTGGATTATTTAAATCAAGAGTACCAGACCCACTACATGGTGCGTCAAGTAAAATCTTATCAAAGGAGAAGAAATCATCTAGCTTTTTGGCATCCTGGTTCATTACAAAAACATTTTTCGCGTTTTGTACCTCTATGTTATGCTTTAGCCTTTCTGAACGAATCTTATTGACCTCACAGGCGGTAATTTGTGCCTTACCGCTAGATAAGGCAGCCATCATGGTCGTCTTTCCACCTGGGGCTGCAGCCATATCTAATATGGTATCTGTTTCCTTGATATCTAAAAATAGAGGTGGAAGCATCGAGGATAAGCTTTGAAAATAGATTAGTCCATCAGAAACTAGCTTTGTATCATAGAATTCCTTTGCGCATCGATCGGGTAAAATATATGCATGCTCTATTGCATCATATTTTATATATTTTACTTGCATAGAATCTAAGATATCTAATACATCCTTATCACAGATCTTAAGAGTATTTACTCTAAAGGAGGTATATCGCTTTATAGAATATCCCTTTAGAATTTTATTCGCGAGTTCCTCATCATATTCCCTTTTTAATAAATCTATTAAGAATTTAGGTGCATTATTTTCCATGATTTTTACCTCAAAATGAATTATATCATAAGTTCTATTTATTTTTCAAAAAGATGAAAATATATTTCATAATTTCTAGTATATAATGAAATAGACCTTGTCTATTTTATGCAGAAAAAAATAAAAAATATAATATATAAAATATCTAAAATGCTCCATATAAAGCCACCTAAAATTCTATTTGGTATGTTTGGAAATTCCTTTTATACTAGTGGCGTATGCCATATTCATTTATATGATTCCTATAATAAAACATTATTCTTAGCCCTTCATGAATTAAGGCATCATTATCAATATGCTTATATGATGCATATTGAGGATTCCATATCGAATAAAATAAAGGAGGAATGGAATAGAAGTATTCCCTATGAAACATCCTATATAGAAGGAGATGCCTATACATTCAGCTTATTTGTATTTCAAATGATTTTACATATTCCTTATAAAATAGAAAATAAGACAAAGGAAATTATAATGCATTTCCTAAGGGAGAATTCCTTTATTTTTTCCATCTTTTTGTAGTATAATTGATTGAAGAGAAATAATAGTATAAAAGAGGTTTCTATGGAAGAAAATAAGATAGATGAAATTAATGACATTATGACATTATTTTTAGATAATCTAACCGAGATTGCAAAAATACATACGGAATACATGGAAAAACTAGGTATTGATCATGAATATACAAAATTTGCTAAAGGCATGGTAAAGCTATTTAATCAATACCAAAGATTGTATTCCTATATTTCAGATCAAGAGGATTATGCCCATCATTTAGTTAAGGTATCCGAATATGCTAAGGAGGTATTATCCTATAAGCCATATGAATTGCTAGAGGGCAATTATTTTAAAAGAAAATTTGCTCTTAAGGGCATAAAGCCTCTAAGGGAAGAGGCTATGAAAAAGCTTGATTTAGAAATTGATAGGATTAATGAAATCATCAATAAGGATGTAAAGGTAGAAGAAAAAGAAGGCGTATAATATGTATTTAAATAGATTGGAAAATGTATATAAAAATATGGAGGCAGATGGCTTACATCAAGCCATTATCTCCGATAAGAATGCATTATTTTATTTATTTGGTCACCATTTTGAATCTGGTGAAAGAATGATTGCATTATTACTTAGAATCCATGAAAGACCCATATTAATTCTAAATGATTTATTTTCCTTTAGTGATAAGGATATCGATATTGTTTATTATAATGATAGTGAAAATGGTCCAGATAAATTATTGCCCTATATAGAGCATTATATGGCCCTAGGCATCGATAAATTCTTCCCATCTAGATTCTTAATATCCCTAATGGATTTACATGCGGCAAGTGCCTATAAAACCTGTATAGCTATCGATTATGCAAGATTTATTAAGGATGATATAGAAAAGGAATTGATGATTACATCCTCCCATTTAAATGATTTATGTATGGAGGATATGAAGAATGCATTAAGGGTTGGTATTTCTGAATTAGAATTACAAGAGGAAATCTATAGAATATATAAAAGACATGGTATTTCTAGAGTTTCCTTTACACCTATTGTTGCCTTTAAGGCAACTGCTGCCGACCCACACCACACTCCAGATTCTAAAACAATACTAGAAGAAGGAGATATGGTACTTTTAGATGTTGGTGGAGTATATAAGGATTATTGCTCAGATATGACAAGAGTTTTCTTTACAAAGGAGCCTACTCTATTTGAGGAGAAAATCTATAATTTAGTAAAAGAGGCTAATCTTGAGGCAATAAAGCATATTAAGCCTGGTGTTCCATTATCTGATATCGATAAGATTGCAAGAGATATTATAACAAATGCTGGATATGGGGAATACTTCAATCATAGATTAGGTCATTTCATTGGAATAGAGGATCATGATTTTGGTGATGTATCAAAGTCTAGTAGTATTATTGCTGCCCCTGGTATGATTTTTTCTATTGAGCCTGGTATTTATATTAAGGATAAAATTGGAGTTCGTATCGAGGATTTAGTTATGGTAACAGAGGATGGCTGTAGGGTATTAAATGAATACCCTAAGGATATTACTATTGTAGATATAAAATAATGGGTAAAATTTGTAAATAATGTGATTTATCCCAAGATTCAATATTTTAAAATTAAAATGCTATAATGAGATTGATAGAAAGGATGGTAAACGATGAAAAAAAATAAATTATTTTTGGCTATGGCTATAGCCTTAGCCTTAGGAGTTTCCTCCTGTGGTAATGAAAATATCGATATTAATCCCAATAAAACAACCCATAATGATTCTTATGAGGAAAGATTAGATACAACCCCTAAGGATGCAAAAACTTATAAAAAGGATATCAAAGAGCCATTCTCTATAGAAACTAAGGATGGTATTTATGAAACCTATAGTGATCAAGGTGGAATAGTATATAAAATAATAGAAAGTGGCTTATATAGCCTAAAGGGTGCCCTAATCCATGGAAGAATTGAAATTGACTCTGATATAGATGTAGAGTTTGAGCTAAGTGGTGTAAAAATAACGAATTCCTATAATGCGCCAATTTTTGCTAAAAATGCATTTAGCCTCAAGGTTCGTGCTATGGAGGATACCTATAATGAAATTATCGATGAAAGAAGTCAAAAGACAATCGATAATGAGGCATATGGTGAGGCTGCAATCTATGCAAAATGTGATTTAAAAATCTCTGGTAGAGGTGCTTTAGTGATTGAAGGTGGCTATAATAATGCTATCGCATCTACGGATGATTTAAATATAAAAAATATTATTTTAAATGCTACATCCATTAAAAATTGCTTAAGAGGAAATGATTCTGTTACCATTGAATCAGGAGATATTATTGCTATATCTACATTAGGAGATGGCATTAAAAGTGATAATTCTGATGTATCTGGTAAAAATAACCAGCATGGTACGATTCATATTTTAGGTGGTACAATTTTAATTGATGCATTAGAGGATGGAATAGATTCCGCCTATGATGTCGATATATTTAATGGAGTATCTCTAACGATTACAACAGGTCGTATTCAATATTCAAGTATAGTTCCACAAGAATTGAATCCTGAATTATCCTCAAAGGGTATTAAAGCTTCCAATACCATCACCATTTATGGTGGTACAATAAAAATATTATCCAAGGATGATTGTATCCACGCGAATGGAAACGTGCTAATTGAATCGGAAAGTAAGGGTGGTCTTGGGGATGTCACAATTAATGGTGGCTATATCGATTTATTTAGCCATGATGATGGCATTCATGCCGATGGTATATTTACCCTAAATGGAGGTAATGTTTCTATTTCGAATGCAGTTGAGGGTGTTGAGGCAAATATCGTAAATGTCAATGGTGGAGATATGTATATTAAAGCCTATAATGACGGCTTAAATGCGACCTATGGAAAATATGATCCAGTAGTAAATGTCACAGGAGGTATCTTAAATATAACTGTAGTGGGAGATGATGTCGATGGAATCGACAGTAATGGATCCTATATCCAAGAGGGTGGTATCGTCATTTTAAGATCAAAGGCGAACGATATAAATGGTATGGTATTAGATACTATAGGAGATATCAATATTACTGGTGGTACCTTTATAGGTGTTGGAAGTATAATGGATTATGCTATAGATAATAAGAGACTATATGATTCATCCTTATCTCTGGATAAGGGTACTTACTATATTAAGAATACAAATATTAAAATTGTAATGGAAGAAGAACTAACGGGTATTTATATCGCATCAAGCGAAATAGCAAGTGTTAAAATAGAGGATATTGAGAAGGTAGCATAATGATTCGTAAGGCAGAAGAAAAGGATATAGATAAAATCTTAGATTTACTAAGACAGGTTGCAAGAGTACATCATAAGGGTAGACCAGATATTTTCATGGATGGAACAAAATATGTGGAAGGTGAGCTAAAGCTTATGCTAAATAAGGATTTAGATCCTATCTTTGTTTATACAAATAAGGATGATTTACCGCTTGGCTATGTATTTTGTAATACCATTTGCCATAAGCATGATACCGTATTAACCGATATTAAGACTCTATATATTGATGATTTATGTGTAGATATAGAATATAGAGGCCAAGGGATTGGTACTAAGCTATACGAATATGTAAAAGAGTATGCAAAGGAAAATCATTATTATAATGTAACCTTAAATGTTTGGGAATTAAATCCCAGTGCGAAAAGATTTTATGAGCATTTAGGCTTACATGTATTAAAAACCTATATGGAAGAAATCATTTAAAAAAGAGGCTCTCTAAAATTTGAGGTTGTTTGTAGGTTGGTAACAACCATTCGTTTTAAAGATTTTGAAAAAAGGAAATCAATCCCTTCCAAAA
>JAFPIE010000008.1 GCA_017388605.1 Acholeplasmatales bacterium
GAATTTGATTTCTAGAGTTTCCGAATTATATCTTTTTCCCTTACATACCTCACAAGGCACATAAACATCTGGTAGGAATTGCATAGAAATTCTCTTTAAGCCATCACCCTGACAAGCCTCACATCTTCCTCCCTTTACATTGAAGGAGAATTTACCCTTATCATAATTCTTAATCTTTGCATCTGTAGTTTCACTAAATAAAGCTCTAATATCATCAAATACACCTGTATAGGTTGCAGGGTTAGATCTAGGTGTTCTACCTATAGGCTGTTGAGAGATTTGAATGATACGATCAATATTCTCTAAACCCTCAATTTTTTGGCATTTTCCTGGGTAAATTCGATTTGCCTTATATAATTTTACATACGCATTTTTATATAATACCTCATTGATTAAGGAAGATTTACCACTACCAGAAACACCAGTAATTACAGTTAATATTCCTAAAGGAATCTTAACATTTACCTTCTTTAAATTGTTTTCCTCTGCACCCATTATAGTTATATATTTACCTGTAAGCTTTCTTCTTTTTTCTGGTAATTCGATTTTCATTCTACCAGATAAATAATTACCTGTAATCGAATTTGTATTCGCCATTACCTCCTCTGGAGTACCCTCTGCCACAACAAGTCCACCATGAATACCAGCTCCAGGGCCAATATCTACAAGCCAATCGGCTTCCTTCATTGTTTCATCATCATGCTCAACAACAATTAAAGTATTTCCTAAATCTCTCATTTCCTTTAATGTATGAATAAGCTTTTGGTTGTCACGCTGATGAAGTCCGATGGATGGCTCATCTAATACATATAATACTCCTGTTAGCTGTGAACCAATTTGAGTTGCAAGCCTTATACGCTGTGCTTCACCACCAGATAGGGTATCTGCAGATCTAGCTAAGGATAGGTAATCTAATCCAACATTAATTAAGAAATGTAATCTATCTCTTATTTCCTTAACTGCCTGCTTGGCAATTTCTGCCTTTTCTAGAGATAATTTTAATTCACCAAACCAATTATATAAATCTAAAATAGACATACTGCAGACGTCTGCAATATTTTTATCATTGATAAAGATATTTAAAATAGAAGGATTTAATCTTTTACCTAAGCATGTATCGCAGGTACGCTCTACCATGTACCCTTCAATCCAATCTCTAATCCAATCAGAGGTCGTTTCTCTATATCTTCTATTTAAATTTGTAATTACTCCTTCATAATAATCATCATGGTCATGATTTCTACCAGAAGATGCGTTCATTTTAAAATGAATAATATCTGGAGAGCCATAAAGAATGATTTTTTTCTCTCTATCGCTTAATTTATCAAATGGCTTATCTCTATCAATCTTATAATGATCACAGGTTTGTAATAATTCAACTCTTGTTAAATTATCCTTCTCCCAGTTTTTATAAACTGTAATTGCATCCTTGTTGATCGATTTATCCTTATCGACAATTAATTCCTCTGAAATAGATAATTTTTTACCAAGTCCATTACAATCCGGACAAGCACCTAAAGGTGAATTAAAGGAGAAAATTCTAGGCTCTAGTGAGGCAAGGCTATAGCCACATTCAGGGCATGCATGCTTTGTAGAATAGAATTCCTCTTGGTCATTACTATAAAGCACACAGTAGCCATCCGATTCCTTAACTGCAAGCTCAACTGCATCAAAGATTCTGCTTCTTACGCCTTCTTTCATCACTAAACGCTCAAGGACAATATAAATATTATGCTTCTTGGTTCTTTCAAGATTTGGAATTTCATCCTCAAGCTCAAGCATTTCTCCATCCACTAGGGCACGAACATAGCCAAGCTTTAAATATTTTTCAAAAATCCCCTTGTGCTCACCCTTTTGTCTAAAGATAACTGGAGCTGTAATATAAAGCTTTGTACCCATTGGATGCTCCATAATCTTATCCACAATTTGATCGATAGATAAGGAGGATATAGGAATATGATGATTAGGGCAATATGGAGTACCTACTCTTGAGAATAATACTCTTAGATAATCATATATTTCTGTAACCGTACCTACGGTAGATCTTGGGTTATGAGAGGCACTCTTTTGGTCAATGGATATTGCAGGAGATAATCCTTCAATGGAATCGACATCTGGCTTTTCATTAGAGCCAATAAATTGTCTTGCAAAGCTAGATAAGGATTCTACGAATCTTCTTTCACCCTCCTGGTAAATCGTATCAAAGGCTAAGCTTGATTTACCACTACCAGATACTCCAGTCATAACTATTAATTTATTCTTAGGGAGCTCAATATCAATATTTTTTAAATTGTTTTCTCTTGCTCCTCTTATAATTAGCTTATCGTTCATAATAACCTCAAATATTCTTAATGCCTAGCTTAATTAAATCCTTTTCTCTAATATATTCCTTTAAGGATGAATTCTTATTTATAAATTCAATTAATTCATTCCTAGAATGAAAATAATAGCTAATAAAGGCAAAGATTTGCCATGGCTTACAATATACGTCGAAGGAATATAGGAATATAAATCTTCTCGCTTTAATTTTATATATATCCCTTTTTCTAGCTAATACGATTCCATTAGAAATCGTTGTAGCCTCTTCCTTTATTTCATAATTTGTTTTCCTATACAAATAGTATCCTATACCAAGTGAAATGAAGAAAACCAAAGTTAAAGATATTCCTAATATCAATAATTCTTTACCAAAAACACTCATACTGAATTCCTGTTTTAATGCATGTACAAATAGGATAATTCCATAGATTATGATTAATATTGGTAAAATAATCATTGTCATAGATAGCGCAAAGCGAACTGTATAATTCTTCATTTTATTCCTTAATTTTTTCTAAGAATTCAGCTTCTTCCATGATATAAATGCCTAAAGCTTTAGCCTTATCATATTTAGAACCAGGATTCTCACCTAAAATCAATATATCTGTCTTTTTACTTACAGATTCACTTAATGCTCCACCAAAGGATTCAATAAGCTTCTTTGCATCATTTCTTCCCATGGAAGATAATGTACCTGTTAAAACACATTTTTTACCAGTAAAATAGTTTTCCTTTATTTCGCCTAAATCATATTCCATATTTAAGCCTAAGGTTCTTAATTCCTCAATTAATTCTCTATTTGCTTCATTTTGCATCCATTCGATGAAATCCGATGCAATAACCAATCCAATATCAGGAATATTTACAACCTCTTCATAGGTAGCATTTAGCATACCATCTATATTTTTAAATCTCTTGCATAAGGATTTTGCAGCCTTAGCACCTACATGGCGAATACCAAGACCAAAGATAAGCTGATCTAAATTATTCTTTTTGGATTCCTCTATCGCAAAAAGTAAATGATCAATACTCTTTTCACCTAAGCCTGGTAATAGAATTAATTCACTATAATTAAATCTTAAATTAAAGATATCAGGAATTCTTTTAATGAAGCCTGCTTGATACAATTGTTCTACAAGCTTATCACCTAAAGAATCAATATTATAGCAAGGCTTAGATGCGAAATGAATAAGCTTATTGATAAGCTTTTCCTCACAATCTGGATTTAAGCAATACCAATCCGCTTCCTTATCCTTTCTTACTAATTTGCTTCCACAGCATGGGCATTCTTTAATCATTTCAAAAGGAATGGAGAATAAATCTCTTTCCTCAGGAATAGCCTTTACAACCTCAGGGATGACATCTCCTGCCTTACGAATGACAATGGTATCATTAATATGAATATCCTTTTCCTTAATATAATCCTCATTATGTAAGGTTGCCTTAGATATCAAAGAGCCCTGTACAAAGACTGGCTTAAAGTTTGCAACAGGAGTAATCACACCCGTTCTACCTACTTGGTAGGTAATATCTAATAATTTCGTGTGAACCTCCTCTGGTGGGAATTTATATGCGATAGCCCACTTAGGGTATTTTACGGTTTCACCAATAATATCATGTAAATTAATCTCATTTACCTTAAGCACAATTCCATCAATATCATATGGTAAATCTGGTCTTTTTTCACCCATTTCTTGAATGTATTCAATAACCTCATCCATAGTTTTACAATGACGATATAAAGGATTAACCTTAAAGCCTAAACTCTTCATATCC
>JAFPIE010000097.1 GCA_017388605.1 Acholeplasmatales bacterium
ATCATGATAATAGATATAATCCTCATGTACCTCCTTTTTACAGAAGGTTAATATATATGCTTCCTCTACTTCCTTATAGGAAATCATTTCCTTTAAATATACAAGCGCATTTTCATTATTCGAATAATAATTCTTTCTTAAGGATATTCTTTTAAAACCAAATTTTTCATATAAGGAGATAGCACCCATATTGGATTCTCTTACCTCTAAAATGAAGGATTTTGCCCCCTTAGAATGTAAAATATTCATCGCATAGGCTAAAAGCTTTGTCCCGATACCATTATGCTGATATCTCTTATTTACACAAAAATTTAAGATTTCTCCTTGCTCTCCATCAAAGGATATAGATATATAGCCTATAATTTCATTCTTATCCTCATAAACATAAAAATGACTCATAGAATTGGATAAATTATCCTCAAGCATTTCACTCCCTAAGGTAGTACCTAAGGTATCCATCTCTAAGGCTACAATCGATTGGATATCCTTTTTATTATATAGCCTTATCATTTAAATTTCTCTCCGCTTCTGTTTCCCTTAAATAATTAGGAACAAGTAAATCTGGCTTATCTACCAATACCTTATGAGAAATTACATAGAATGGATCTACCTTAAAATTGGTATCCGATACCTCATATTCATAATTTGTATTCTTTAAATCCGATAATAAGGTATGTGCCTCATCAACAATATAGGAATCCTTATTTGTATCCAAAATACAGCCAAAGACATTACCTCTTCTTGCATCAATCGTAGATAAAACAATACCCTTAGTACCCGATGCCATAAGCTTTAGGGAGGATATTACATAAAGTGGCTTATGCATAAACACAGCCATCATCTTACCTACAGTAACTGCCATTCTTACTCCAGTATAGGACCCAGGTCCATATCCTACAATAATCTCATCTAAATCCTTAGACTCGATATGATTATTCTCTAAAGCTTGATTTACTAAATATACAATATTTTTTGCATGGTCCTTATTTCCAGGCATATATTTTTCAAATAAAACCTCATTATCCTTCACTAAGGAAATGTATAAAATTTGAGTAGATGAATCTAAAATTAATGAATACATTATAAGGCCTCCTCAATTCTTTGATATCTTCCGATACCGCTAATCGTTATATTTCTTTCTTCTTCACTTATTCTTTCTAAATCAATTCTTAAATATTCCTTAGGAAGAATCTCAGAAACCTGGAATGGCCATTCAATGACGCATACGCCATCGCCTTCCATGTATTCCTCTAAATCGAAGTCATTATTGACTCCGTTTAGTCTATATAAATCCAAGTGATAAAATGGTCCTTTATCTCCCTTATATCCCTTTACAATTGTAAATGTTGGAGAATTAATAACCTTTTTAACACCTAAGGCCATACCAATTCCCTTTGTAATGGTTGTTTTACCTGCAGATAAATCTCCAATAAGTAAGCATACATCTCCAGGATTTAAAAGATTACCAATCTTCTTTCCAACCTCAATTGTTTCTAGTGCATTGTTCGTTTTAAAGCTTTTCATAGTATCACTCATTTCATTTTATTTAATGCAGTACAATTATACTCTTTAGGAGTATAAAATAAAAGACTCCGGGAAACATTTTCTTCTCCCGGAAATCCATCTAATTCATATTTAATACCTTTTCCTCTTCCTTAGGAAGCTTTGTAATAGCTTTAGCGTGAAGCATTACAACCTCTTCACCTGCAAGCTTACTAAATTCATGCTTGACGACGCACTCAAGATAAATGACATCGCCCGTTTGAACCTTCACCTTAGATTCGTTTATGACCTCATAGCCTAAGAACTGAATATCATTTGCGCAGCAAGTCATTACCTGACGTCCTACAACAAAGGTATCCTTAGATACATCTCTTACAAAGGTTTTAAATTTAAATGTTTTATTTAAATACTTTTCCCAATTATCAAATACCTCAACATACCAGGTTGGATAAATATCCTCCTCAAAGGCAATTTCATCCTTAGATAAATCATATGGTAAATCCTCATCTAGAGTAGCACTTAATCTTCCATCAGGCTGTTCAAAGGCAATTTGAGCTTGCTGGGTCATTGCACGAATAAGTCTTCTAAATTGACCTAAATTCTTACTTTGATCTTGGATTCTATTGAAAATTACTAAGGAAGAATCTCGAACCATTGTCTGGAAAATTTGCTTCATATTATTAAACATAACCTGGAACTTAGAAGCATCAATTAAGGTTATTTGCTGGTAAATTACCATTCTTTCAGGGAATTCCTGAGAATTCCAATCAAAGAATGCATTATATTCAATTACAAAGCGGTCTGGTGTATATTTTTTATCTAATGCATCAAAGAATTCTACTGTAAAATCCTCTAAGGATTCTACATATTCTACGTGGATTTGATATTTTTCGCACCATTCCTCTTCATATTCTACCTCACCCTCTTCACAACAGATAATGACAGTAGAATTATTATGATAGTTATCGTTATTCTCAACGATTTCCTTGATTAAAGATGTTTTACCACTTTCAAGAAAACCATTTAAAAGAAATACCGGTACCTCTTTTTTATTACGAGCCATAAAAATACCTCAAATATTAGAATAAATTATGAATAAGCTCTGTATCTATCTTAGAGCCAATGACAACAATCTTACCCATTGGAATAGCCTTAGATTTTTCAATGCTTACCTCTTCTGGTGTAAGGTTAAATACATACCAAGCACCATCTTGGCCCTCGATAATTCCCTTAGAACGAACAATAATACCATATTCGCCATTAGCCATTCTTTCTAAGGTTTCCTTTAAGCTATTTATATCATACTTCTTTACAGTCTCAATACCAACGCTTTGGAATACCTCATCAGCATGATGGTGATGATGGTGATCATGACAGCTGCAGTTAGGGTCATCACATTCCTCATCATGGTCGTGATGGTGGTGATGCTCATGCTCTTCATCATGGTCGTGGTGGCAGCAGCACTCCTCGTCATCGTCATCCTCATCATGATGGTGGTGATGCTCGTGCTCTTCTTCGTCGTGGTCATGGTGATGATGATGCTCATGCTCTTCTTCATCATGGTCGTGGTGATGGTGATGACAACAGCAATTAGGGTCATCACATTCTTCTCCATCCTCGTGTAAATGATCTAAATCGATTCCTTCAAATAAATCCTCATGAACACCTTCATAAGCCTTAATTAAATCCTCATCAGATAAGCTATTGATTGGGGTTGTAACAACAACAGCCTTATCATTGTGCTTACGTACAATTTCAACTGCAGTTGCAATAACCTCTTCCTTAGCGATATCTGTACGAGATAAAATTACTGTATGTGCAGATTCAATTTGGTCAACAAAGAATTCGCCAAAGTTTCTTTCATACATCTTAGCCTTTTTAGCGTCAACTAAGCAAACTAAGGAATTTACATTCTCCTGTAAGCCTGTTTCAGCAACAGCCTTAATAATATCGGATAATTTACCTACACCAGATGGTTCAATCAAAATACGATCTGGATTATATGTATCAATAATAGTCTTTAGACTCTTAGAGAAATCTCCAACTAAAGAACAACAAATACAGCCTTGAGATAATTCACGAATCTCAATCTTAGTATCCTTTAGGATATCTGTATCTACAGATACCTCACCATATTCATTTTCAATTAAAACGACCTTTTCATCCTTAAGTTTAGTCTTTAATAATCTTTCAATAAAAGTTGTTTTACCAGCGCCTAAAAAGCCTGATACAATGTCAATCTTTAACATTTTCATTACCTCTTTTCTACATTTTGATATTATACTCTTTTTTTGTTATTAAAACAATAAATAAGGGAATCCTTAGGATCCCCTTTCATTTTAAGCAGCTTTAGATTGTCTTTTCTTTCTTTCTTCATAAAGCTGACGAATTCTCTTAATATTACGAATACATTCAGCAGCCTTAGCACCTTCACCGATTGCCTTATAATATTGTAATGCAGCAGCATAGTTCTTTCTCTTTAATAATCTATCTGCAGCAGTCTTAAGCTTCTGTCTTGCTCTTTCCTTGGAAGCTTCAGATGTATAGGATTCACTTAATACCTTACAGTATAAGTCATAGCCTTCCTTTGTTCTTCTTAGCTTAGAATCAAATGCCCAAGAGGATTCATATAGATAACCTAGGTTATATAATGCATCTGGGTTTTTGAAATTAATTGCCATCTTTAAGTACTTCTCAGCGAATTCAAGATTCTTAGTTTGTGTATATAAGTAACCTAAGTTATTACAAATGATACCCTGAGAGTCTTCATCTGTAGCACCAGGTACATTATTACCTTCTAGAGGTAAACAAATAGAATAATAATTGATTGCCTTATCGGAATCCAAAATAGATGCATAAGCATCTGCAATTCTTTCCTTAACCTCAAGGTCATGAATCTTAAATACCTTTAGTAATAAGCATAATGCCCATACATAGTGCTCCTGAGAGAATAATACGAAGGATTGCTGACGAATTCTCTTACGATTGAATCTATTGACATGAACCTTATTATATCCACCAACAATGATTGCACAAATATCGTTAGCTAACGCTTCAATCTGGTATCCTTCTACAATTTGGATTTCATTTAATCTATACTTATTCTGGTAAACAGATTTTGTTGCATAAACACAAATAATCTGACATCTCTTACCAGCAGTATTGAATTCACGCATGTAATAATCATAATCAAAATCATCAGAGATATGAAGAATAATTAAACCGCAGGAATCCTTAATATCCTTCATTAAGAATGGGTCTCTTTCTTCAGTTTTTTCAAATGCATGTACTTCAACATGCTTTTCCTCTAGGATTTCTGATAAATAATTTGCGTTTTCTTCATCCTGAGGTAGATAAACCAATGTTACATAATTCTTTCTCATTTTGTAACCCTCCAAGTACTATGTAATAGCAACACTACTTATTTTCTAGTATTATAACACACTTTGCTACTTTTTTACAATAAGTACATAGTATTTTTTACTAGATTAGCACGAAAACAATTTCGTATTCTTGTTTTAAATAATTCCCTCAAAAAGTATTATAATACTTTATTTAAAAAAAATTATGCACATGCTATAATACCCTTGGTGATTCATTATGGAAAAAATAGGAAAAAATCATGATAAATATAAATTGATGAAGGATTATATTAAAAAATGCCCTTTAGGTATTACAATATCGGATGACCTACAGGTATTATCTATTGCAGTAGAATATAATCTAGAAATTGATTTATTATTATATGATTATGAAACAGAATATAAGGAAGAAACAAAAGATTTATTGAATAAGCTAATAAATAAAGCGAATGAGGTCTATGAAATCTCTCATGCATCTTATTCAACTCTAGCATTAAAGGAAAATCATGCAGGAATTATTGCTTTAATAAAGCTAAAGGAATATCAAAAAGAGGATTTTAAGGATTTTGATTTTATTATGGTATTGGATAGGCTTGAAATTCCAGGAAATATTGGAACCATTTATAGAACATTAGATTCAGCCAAATGTGATGGTGTTATCCTAGTTGATCCTATATCCAAAATAAACAATGAAAAAATAACATCCTCTTCTAGAGGATGCAATTTAATCATTCCAACATTATCTATGTCTTACAATGAGGCTCAAAAATTTATTAATGCATATAAATTCAATGCCTATTTAGGTGAGCCTAAGCTTGGCTTAAATTATCAAGAATATGATTATGATGAAAAGGTAGCCATCGTTGTTGGTAATGAAAGATTTGGAATTAACCCAGATTGGTATAATCATAAAAACAAAATGGTTTATATACCAATGGATGGATGTCAGAATTCATTAAATGTTGGTGTTGCCGCAAGTATACTTGCGTATGAGGTTTATATGAAAAAGAGAAGCCGATAGCTTCTCTTTTATTTTGAAAGAAAAAAGGGAATCCAAAAGGATTCCCAAATTTTATTAAGCAGTAACCTTAGCTGCAGTTGTGCAAAGCTCGATGAATGAATCAGCCTTAAGTGATGCACCACCAACTAAGCCACCATCAATATCTGGTTCGCTCATTAATTCACCAACGTTAGATGGCTTCATAGATCCACCATAAAGGATTCTTAATTCGTCAGCAACAGCCTTACCGAAGATTTCAGCTAATACGCCACGGATGAACTTACATGCATCCTCAGCAACCTCAGTAGTTGCAGTCTTACCAGTACCGATAGCCCAAACTGGTTCGTAAGCAATGATTACATTTTCAGGGTTCTTGATTTCAACGCCTTCGAATGCCTTAACAACCTGCTCCTTTAATACATCGTAAGTCTTACCAGTCTCACGCTCTTCTAATACTTCACCAACACATACGATTGGCTTTAATTCAAATTCTAATGCCTTCTTAATCTTAGCATTGATCTTTTCATTTGTTTCATTATAATAAGCTCTTCTTTCAGAATGGCCTAAAATTACATACTCAACTTGAGTATCCTTTAACATAACTGGAGAAATTTCACCAGTGTATGCACCACTCTCATTTTCGTTCATGTTCTGAGCACCAACCTTTAAAGTCTCAGCTCTCTTAACGATGTCACGTAAAATGATTGCAGGAGCACAAACTACACAATCAATTGTTGCAGGAAGATTTCCTTCAACTGCTAATACGAACTGGATAGCTTCATCTCTAGTCTTATTCATCTTCCAGTTTCCGGCAAGCATAGGTTTTCTCATTTTTTAATCCTCTTTCATTTTTTAACTTAAGATAGCAGCAATTTCATTAATTGCAGCTTCTGCTTGATCACCATTGGCTTCAATGATTACATTTTCACCACTAGGAACAGCTAATGACATTAAACCTAAAATAGATTTAACATCAATTGTTTTATTGTCGTAATGCAAAAGGATCTCCACAGAATACTGTGATGCAGCCTTTACTATTTTTGCAGCAAGGCTTGCATGTAAGCCTACTGTACTTTTTACAACAATCATCTTTTGCATATTACAATCCTCCGAAAAATACTAGTTTTTTATTACTTATTCTTACTTGTCATTTACGCAAGCAATACCAGGTAATACCTTACCCTCTAAGTACTCTAATGATGCTCCTCCACCAGTAGAGATATGGCTAACCTTAGAAGCATAGCCTAACTGCTCAGCAGCTGCAGCAGAATCACCACCACCGATGATTGTAGATGCGCCTTCAGCTGTTAACTTAGCTAATAATTCACATACACCAATTGTACCAGCAGCATAGTTCTTCATTTCGAATACACCCATAGGTCCATTCCATACAACAGTCTTAGCACCAGCTAATTCCTTAGCAAATAATTCTAATGTCTTAGGTCCGATATCTAAGCCCATATCGCCATCCTCGAATGCATCGATAGCCTTAGCTGTACCAGGAACATCCTCAAATGCCTTATTAACTACTGCATCAACTGGTAATACAATCTTACCGTTTGCCTTAGCTAATAATTCCTTTGCTAAATTAACAAATTCCTCATCCTCACAACGAGAAGCCTTAACATCATAGCCCTCTGCCTTTAAGAATGTGAACATCATAGCACCACCAACTAAAACCTTATCAGCCTTGTCTAATAATGCATTGATTACACCA
>JAFPIE010000098.1 GCA_017388605.1 Acholeplasmatales bacterium
ATCTGATTATTTTACAGGGGGTAAATATGAGTAAAATTCAGGAAAAGGCATATAAGAAGATTGTTGATATTTGTAATAAATACAAACATGAACCAACTCCTTTAATGCCTATTTTGTCGGCTATTCAAAACGAATTCGGATACATTCCACTAGATGTACAAGAAATCGTTTCAAAAGAAATTGGATTGCCAGTTGCAGAAATCTATGGTGTTGTAACATTCTATAGCTTTTTTAGCTTAAAACCAAAGGGAAAATATGTAATAGGTGTATGTTTGGGAACAGCTTGTTATGTTAAAGGTTCACAACAAGTTATTGATAAGTTCTCAGAATTATTACATATTAAGCCAGGTGAAACTACAGATGATGGTTTATTTACATTATCTGCTTTAAGATGTATTGGTGCTTGTGCTTTAGCTCCAGCTATTTCTATTAATGGTAAGGTTTATCCTAAGGTAACCGCTCCAGATGTAGATAAGATTATTAAAGAATATCAAGCAATGGAGGGAAAAGCCTAATGGAAAAAATTGTTACAGTTAAAGACTTAGATAGTATTATTACTGGCTGTTCTAAGAATTTTTCTGAAAAATTAAATGGAAAAAACAAAAAAGTAACTTTATGTGTATGTGGTGGTACAGGCTGTCTTGCTAATAGTAGTGCGGATATTAAGGCTGAATTAGTTAAGTATATCAAGGAAAAGAAGCTTGAGGATAAGATTCAAGTTAATTTCGTTGGTTGCTTTGGATTCTGTTCTCAAGGACCTTTTATTAAGGTTTTACCAGATGACACATTATATAGAGCAGTAAAGGTTGAAGATGTACATAGAGTTGTTGATAGTATTGAAAAGAAAGAAATACTTGAAGATTTATTATATGTAGATCCTCAAACTCATGAAAAGGTTGTTAAGCAGGATGATATTAACTTCTATAAAAAGCAAGTTAGAGTTGCCTTACACGGCTGTTCAATTATCAATCCTGAAAGCTTAGATGAAGCTTTAGGCTTTGATGGCTTTAAGGCTTTAAAGAAGGTATTAACAGAAATGACTCCTCAACAAGTCATTAATGAGGTTTTAGCCTCAGGCTTAAGAGGACGTGGTGGAGCTGGATTTCCTACTGGTAGAAAGTGGCAATTTGCAGCTAATGTTGATGCTGATCAAAAATATATAGTATGTAATGGTGATGAGGGTGACCCAGGTGCTTTCATGGATAGATCTATTCTAGAAGGTAATCCATTCAATGTTATTGAAGGTATGATGATTGCAGGTTATGCTTTTGGTGCAACTGAAGGTTATTTCTATGTAAGAGCTGAATATCCTATCGCTGTTGAAAGATTAGAAAATGCAATTAAGGTTATGGAAGAGGCTGGCCTATTAGGTGATAATATTTTAGGTACTGGTTTCTCTTTTAGAGCACACTTAAGATTAGGTGCTGGTGCCTTTGTTTGTGGTGAGGAAACTGCCTTATTAAATTCTATTGAAGGAAAGCGTGGTATGCCTAGACCAAGACCACCATTCCCAGCTGTAAAGGGTTTATGGGGTAAGCCTACTTGTGTAAACAATGTTGAAACCTTAGCTACTGTACCTTATGTAATTAGAGTAGGCGCAGCTGAATTTGCTAAGATGGGTACTCAAACATCTACAGGTACAAAGGTA
>JAFPIE010000099.1 GCA_017388605.1 Acholeplasmatales bacterium
AATAATAATCCTTATCTATAGCTAAGCCCTGTCTTCCAATTATATCCTTATTCATTTCTTCGGTATTTGTTATATAAGTGTAAGCATGAGATGCTTTATTACTACAAGAGCTTAAGAAGGCAATACTTAAAGAAAATATAATGAAAACTTGTTTTTTAATCATGGAGTCTCCTTTTCTTTTTATTCAAATTCGATTGTTGCAGGTGGTTTAGATGTACAATCTAAAAGTACTCTATTTACACCTGGTACTTCATTTACGATTCTTCTTGAAATAATATCAAGGACATCGTATGGAATTCTTGCCCAATCGGCAGTCATAAAATCGGAGGTTTGAACTGCTCTTAATGCGATTGCATAATCATAGGTTCTACCATCACCCATTACACCTACACTTCTCATATTCGTAAGTGCGGCAAAATATTGACCTAAATTACAGGATTTATCTACTCCTGCCTTAGCAATTTCCTCACGGTAAATGGCATCAGCCTCTTGAACAATTTTAACCTTTTCAGGAGTTACATCACCAATAATACGAATACCTAAGCCTGGGCCTGGGAATGGCTGACGGTAAACTAGGTAATCTGGAATACCAAGCTCAAGTCCAACCTTTCTTACCTCATCCTTGAATAATAGTCTTAATGGCTCGATAATTTCTTTAAAATCTACTACGCTTGGAAGTCCACCTACGTTATGGTGAGACTTAATGGTCGCAGATTTGCCTAGACCAGATTCGATAACATCTGGGTAAATTGTACCTTGAACTAGGAAATCTACCTTACCAATCTTTTTAGCCTCATCCTCGAATACGCGAATGAATTCCTCGCCAATGATCTTTCTTTTTCTTTCAGGTTCTACTACACCCTTTAGTTTTTCATAGAATCTATCCTGCGCATTAACACGAATGAAGTTTAGCTTATATGGACCCTTAGGACCAAATACAGCCTCAACCTCATCTCCTTCGTTTTTACGAAGTAGACCATGATCTACGAATACACAGGTTAATTGCTCACCTACAGCCTTAGATAATAATACTGCAGCAACACTAGAATCTACTCCACCAGATAGTGCACATAAAACCTTACCCTTGCCTACCTTAGCACGAATGGCTTCAATCGTAGATTTTGCAAAATCTGCCATCTGCCAATCGCCCTTACAGCCGCATACATCGTATACGAAGGCACGAAGCATCTTCATACCCTCTAGGGAATGCATTACCTCTGGGTGGAACTGTACAGCGTATAGCTTCTTTTCTTTATTTTCCATTGCAGCAACAGGGCATGTGTTTGTGTATCCAGTAACAACAAAGCCCTCTGGTGCTTTTGATACATAATCTGTATGGCTCATCCATACCTGAGTTTCTTTATTACAATCCTTAAATAATAAAGAAGTCTTTTCTACATTTACTAATGTTTTACCATATTCTGATTTTGGAGCATGTAAAACCTCTCCACCTAAGGAATATGCCATGAATTGGCATCCATAGCAAATACCTAAAACAGGAATACCTAATTCAAAGATTTCCTTATCAATTAATGGAGAATCCTCTCCATAAACAGAATTAGGTCCACCAGTAAAGATAATACCCTTTGGGTTAAATTCTTTAATTTTTTCAAGTGGCATATTATAAGGCTTAACCTCACAATATACATTACATTCTCTTACTCTTCTTGCGATTAGCTGATTGTACTGACCACCGAAGTCTAAGACTAATACCTTTTCGTTTTCCATGAAATCACCCCCAAAACTATATTACTTAATGTTTAAACGGTTAAATATATAATCTACATTCTTCATGTAATAATCTAAGGTGAAGCATTCATCAATTTCTTCGTTTGTTAATACACTAGAAACAGTCTCATCAAGCTTTAATAAATCCTGATACTGCTTCTTTTCTTCTAGAGCCTTCATAGCAATAGGCTGAACAGTATCATAAGCCTTTTCTCTAACAAAGCCCTTTTCAATTAGCTTATATAAAACTCTTTGAGCGAAGATTACTCCCTTAGTTAAATAAATATCTTCCATCATTTTTTCTGGGTATACAACTAGATTTTCTAGGATTCCCTTAAAACGATTTAACATATAATCTAATAATTCTGTGGAATCTGGTAAAATGATTCTTTCTGTTGCAGAGTGAGAAATATCTCTTTCATGCCATAGGGCAATGTTTTGATAGAAAGTTTCCATATATCCACGGATAACTCTTGCACAGCCACAAATATTTTCTGAAGAAATTGGATTTCTCTTGTGAGGCATTGCAGAGGATCCCTTTTGTCCCTTAGAGAATGCTTCCTCTGTTTCCTTTACCTCCTGACGAGATAAATTTCTAACCTCTAAAGCCATCTTTTCAAGCTCTGATGCAACTAAGGCTAAGCATGCCATATAATGTGCATGTCTATCTCTTTGTAATACCTGTGTAGAAATTAATGCATAATTAATTCCTAAATCCTTGCATACATATTCTTCAATTTGTGGTGGAATGTTTGCGAAATTACCTACAGCACCAGATAATTTACCAACCTCTACCTCTTTCGAAGCATAATCAAATCTTTCTAGGCATCTTACCATATCTTCATACCATAATGCCCATTTTAATCCAAAGGATGTAATATCTGCATGCATACCATGGGTTCTACCGATGCATGGAGTATATTTAAACTCCATAGCTCTTTTCTTTAAAACATCCATAATTGCTACAATATCACGTCTTAAAATTTCATTTGCTTGCTTTAGTAGGTAGCCATTGGCAGTATCAACAACATCTGTTGATGTTAATCCATAGTGAATCCATTTCTTTTCTTCACCTAAGGATTCGCCTACAGCTCTTGTGAAGGCAACAACATCATGCTTTGTAATTGCTTCAATTTCTTTAATTCTATCTACAGTAAATGTAGCCTTATCTAGCTTTGGTAAATCTTCCTTTGGTACAACGCCAAGCTCACTCCATGCCTTCGCATTGGAAATCTCAACCTTCAAATAAGCATTGAACTTATTTTCCTCAGTCCAGATATCGCGCATAACCTTACGGCTGTAACGTTCTATCATTTTACTTTTCCTCCATATGTCTTAAGAAGCATTCAATTGTGTTTTCCATTAAACAGGTAATGGTCATAGGACCAACACCACCTGGTACCTTTGTAATATAGGATGCCTTTTCCTTTACATGCTCAAAATCAACATCTCCACAAAGCTTACCAGTTTCTAAATTTCTATTGACACCAACATCAATCACTACTGCACCTTCCTTTACCATATCCTCTTTAACGAATAATGGTTTACCTAGGGCAGCAATTAAGATATCTGCTTCTTTGGTTACTTCACTTAAATTCTTTGTACGGCTATGACAAATCGTAACAGTGGCATTTCTATCTAGTAATAGCTTAGATACAGGCATACCAACAATATTTGATCTACCAATAACTACAGCTCTTTTACCTTCAATTTCAATATTAGCATAATCCAAGATTTCCATAATACCCTTAGGAGTACAAGAAACGATACCCTTTTGCTTTAAATATAGGGATGCTACATTCACTGGATGGAATCCATCCACATCCTTTTGTGGAATGATTGCATTAATGATGAAATCAGAATCCATATGCTTTGGAAGTGGTAATTGTACTAATATACCATCGACACTATCATCCTGATTTAATTCATTAACAATATTTAAAAGCTCCTCTTGGCTAATGGTATCAGGCTTTTTAATTGTTGTATTTTTAATACCAATTTCGATACATGCCTTTTCCTTACCCTTTACATAGGATACACTACCTGGATCTTCACCTACTAAAACAACAGCTAAATGAGGAACTCTTCCATATTTTTCTTCAAAATGGGATACCTCTTCCTTCATTTGTGCTCTTCTTTTTTCAGCTAGCTCCTTACCACTTATTATTATTGCCATAATCCATACCTACTTTCTATATGCTTTCGCACCGATATCTGTTCTATGGAACAAATTGTCACATTTGATTTCATTTACAAGTGCTAAAGCCTTTTTGTTTGCAGCCTCTAGGGTATCTCCCTTGGCAACCGCAAATAAGACTCTACCACCATTAGTAACTAAATTACCATTATCGTCAACCTTTGTTCCCATATGATAGATATCAGAGGAATCTGCGTTTTCAATAACAAATCCCTTTTTATAGTCTCCAGGATAACCCTTAGAGGCTAATACGATACCTATAGTATAACACTTTTCCCATTCAAGTACAGGGCAATTACCATCAATTACCTGATTAAATGCATCAAAAATATCACTAGATAATCTAGGTAAAACTACCTCAGTTTCAGGATCTCCAAATCGAGCATTAAATTCAATAACCTTAATGCCAGACTTAGTCTTCATTAATCCACCATATAAAACACCAGTAAATGGAACATTCTCCTTTACCATTGCACGAGCAGTTGGAATCATAATCTCGTTAAGTGCATATTGATAATCCTCTTCTGTAATAAATGGTAATGGAGAATATGCACCCATACCACCTGTATTAGGTCCTAAATCATTATCATAAGCTCTCTTATGATCCTGTGCTAATTGAAGAGGATATACGTTCTCTCCATTTACAAAGCACATGAAGGAGAATTCAGGTCCCTCTAAATATTCTTCAATTACAACCTTGCCATGACCAAAATGATCATCTAATAGCATATCCTTTAAAGCATAAACTGCTTCATCATAGGTTGTAGCAATAACAACACCCTTTCCAGCAGCAAGTCCATCATATTTAATTACTGTTGGAAGAGAATGATTTTTAACATATTCTAATGCATCTGCATAATTATTAAAGGATTTATAGGAAGCTGTTGGAATATTGTATTTTACCAATAAATTCTTAGCAAATTCCTTAGAGGATTCAATTTGTGCTGCAGCCTTTGTAGGACCAAATGCCTTAATACCTGCCTCTCTTAGCTTATCGATAATACCTAAAGCTAAGGATGCCTCAGGGCCAACAACAACTAAATCTATTTTCTCTGCCTTAGCAAATAGAACGATTTTTTCAACCTCTGTATCCTTAATATTTACGCACATTGCAAGCTTTGCAATACCAGCATTACCTGGTGCTGCATATATTTCATCTACCTTAGGTGATTTAGATAGAGCATGCACAATGGCATGCTCCCTTCCTCCTCCACCTACAACTAAAACCTTAGTCATAGAATTACTCCTTAATTAATGTTTAAAATGACGCATTCCAGTGAATGTCATAGGAACGCCCTTAGAGTTTGCAAGATCAATGGAATCCTGATCCTTCTTAGATCCACCAGGCTGTACTACAGCAACAACTCCATTAGCAATACCATATTCTAGGGTATCTGCGAATGGGAAGAATGCATCCGATGCTAAAGTCATTCCATCCATAACTCCTCTAGAATGAGCCTCCTCAATGGCAATCTTTGCTGCACCAACACGGTTCATTTGACCTGCACCAACACCACAGGTTACACCATTTTTAACAACTACAATTGCATTAGACTTAACATGCTTAACAATCTTCCAGCCAAAGTTCATATCGGCAAGCTGTGCTTCTGTTGGCTTAACATTTGTTACAGTCATATCCTCTGTAATTGTCTTCATTTCTGTATCTAAATCCTGAACTAATAATCCACCATTTACAGATACATATTGCTTAGTCTTAGGGAACTCGCCTAGCTTATACTGAATAATTCTTAAATCAGGACGCTTAGAGAATGCAGCTAATGCTTCCTCTGTATATCCTGGAGCTAAGATAACCTCAAGGAAAATAGATTTACCCTTCTCGCCGTGGTCGAACTTAATTAGGTTTGCAGCTTCACCATCGATTACCTGGTTTGTTGCAACAATACCACCGAAAATAGAAACTGGGTCAGATTCATAAGCCTTTAACCAAGCTTCCTTTAAATCCTTACCTACTGCAGCTCCACATGGGTTCATATGCTTTAAGCCCATAGCGAATGGCTGATCACCAAATTCTCTTACGATATTTAATGCTGCATTAGCATCCTGGATATTATTATAGGATAATTCCTTACCCTGAATTTGAACTGCATTAGCTAAGGAATAAGGAGTATCCTTATCTGTTACATAGAATTTTGCAGCCTGATGAGGGTTTTCACCATATCTTAAGGACTGAACTAAATCACCCTCTAGGAATAGCTTTTCATTTAAGCCAGCCTTTTCTCTCATATATTCTGCAATCATTGTGTCATATTCAGCAGTTAATGTATAAACCTTTGCAGCAAGACGTAATCTTGTTTCATAGGTAGTATCACCATATTCCTTGATTTCAGATAATACAGTATTGTAATCATTAACATCAGAAACAACAGTAACATACTTATGATTCTTTGCTGCACTTCTTAGCATAGATGGACCTCCGATATCGATATTCTCGATAGCTTCAGCAAATTCACAGCCCTTTTCAATAGTCTTCTTAAATGCGTATAAATTAACACATACTAAATCAATATACTCAATATTGTTTTCAGCAAGCTGTGCTCTATGAGATTCTAAATCTCTTACAGCAAGTAATGCTCCATGAACCTTTGGATGAAGTGTCTTAACACGACCATCTAGAATCTCAGGGAAGCCTGTAATTTCAGAAATACCTAATGTAGGAACACCAGAAGCATCTAATACCTTCTTTGTTCCACCAGTTGAAATAATTTCATAACCTAATTCTACTAATTCCTTACAGAATTCAACAATACCAGTCTTATCTGTAACACTTACTAATGCTCTTTTCATTTTCATATCTCCTTAATTAATTTTGCTACTACTTCTGGGTACATCTCATGCTCAATTTTATGAATTCTAGCCTCAACCTCATCAACGGTTTCACCTTCCGTATAATGGAATGCTCTTTGCTCAATAATCTTACCAGAATCCATACCAGCATCTACATAGTGAATGGTTACACCAAATACCTTTACTCCATAATTAAATGCATCAGAAATACCATGTGCACCCTTAAATGATGGAAGTAAGGCAGGATGAATATTAATAATTCTTCCTTCATATTTCTTAAGTAATACATATCCACATAATCTCATATAGCCTGCAAGACAAATAAGATCTACGTTGTATTCCTCAAGCTTTTCTACAATTAATTCCTCATATTCCTCTTTAGATGCATAATCCTTAGGACGGAATATGAAGGCAGGAACATTATGATTTTTAGCTCTTTCATTAACATAGGCGTTCTTCTTATCACAAACCATTAAAACAACCTTACCATCGATTTGACCATTTTCACAGGCCTGAACTAATGCTTCAAAGTTTGTTCCTGAGCCACTGGCAAATATAGCTATATTTTTCATATTACTTTACCAATTCAATATCAACGCCTGGCTTATCTGTAATCTCACCAATTACATAAGCCTTATCACCAAATTTAGATAATACCTCAATGGCAAATGGAGCTTCCTCCTTTGGCATTGCAAGTACCATACCAATACCCATATTGTAAATGTTAAACATTTCTCTATGTGGTACATTTCCATACTTTTCTAAGAATTTGAATACAGGAAGAATTGGCCAAGTACCTTCAACAACATGAATACCCATACCTTCCTTTAAAATTCTTGGAATATTTTCATCGAAGCCACCACCAGTAATGTGGGCAACACCGTGAACCTCAGTCTTTTTAATAACCTCTAAAACCTGCTTAACATAGATTCTTGTAGGTGTTAATAGATAATCACCTAAAGGTAAATTAGAATATTCAGGAAGTGGCTTATGTAAATCTAAATTATTGTCCTTAATAATCTTTCTTACTAAGGAGAAGCCATTAGAATGTACACCGCTTGATGCAATACCTACTAAAACATCACCAACAGCTACCTTAGAGCCATCGATTAAATCTGCCTTTTCTACTGCACCTACAGTGAATCCGGCAATATCGTATTCACCATCCTGATACATTCCAGGCATTTCAGCAGTTTCACCACCAACTAGGGCACATCCTGCTTGAATACATCCATCAGATACACCCTTAACAATCATTTCAAGCTTTTCTGGAATGTTTTCACCTAATGCTACATAATCTAAGAAAATTAATGGCTCAGCACCCTGTGCTAATACATCATTAACGCACATAGCTACTGCATCAATACCGATTGTATCATGCTTATCCATTTCAAATGCTAGCTTAAGCTTAGTACCAACACCATCTGTACCAGAAACTAAGATAGGCTCTTTATAACCTAAGGATGCTAAATCAAACATACCACCGAAGGAACCAATGTTTCCCATTGAGCCCTTACGATTTGTTGCAGCAACATGCTTTTTAATTCTTCTTACGCCTTCATAGCCAGCCTCTAGGCTAACTCCAGCACTTTCATAACTTTTTGCCATATTTTTACCTCAATCTAGAATTTTACTTTAAAGTCTTAAGTCTATTTAAAATCTCAACATAAGCTTCCATAACATTTCCTAAATCTCTTCTAAAGCGATCCTTATCAAGCTTATCGTTTGTTTTCTTATCCCAAAGTCTACAGCAATCTGGAGAGATTTCATCAGCTAAAACAATTTCTCCATCTACTGTCTTACCAAATTCAACCTTGAAATCTATAAGCTTAACTCCAATCTCATCAAACATCTTCTTTAATTCTTCATTAACCTTAGATGTTAATTTATAAATGGTATCAAGCTCTTCATAGCTTGCAGCACCTACAGCTACTGCATGATGATCATTAATTAATGGATCACCTAATGCATCATTCTTATAGCAAATCTCAAAGATTGTATTCTTTGGAGTTGTACCCTCAGGCATACCTAATCTTTTTGCCATAGAGCCTGCAATTGTATTTCTTACAATAACCTCAAGAGGGAAAATCTTTACCTTCTTGCATAACTGGTCAGTATCATTTAATGTTTTGATGTAATGTGTAGGAATTCCTGCTTGAATTAACCTATTATAAATGATTGTTGTAATCGCACAATTTAATTCTCCCTTATGAGCAAATTGTGCATGCTTAGCACCATTTCCTGCAGTTGCATCATCCTTGAAATGCATGATGATGATATTCTCATCCTCAGTTGCATAAACCTGTTTTGCCTTTCCTTCGTAAAGCAATTCTTTCTTTTCCATAATTCCAATCCCTCTTTATTTTCTAAAATATTCAACAGCGTTCTTAAAGATATCCTGTTGCTTATTACCGCTGATATTCTTAAATAGATTCTCTTCATATCTTTCGGAATGTCCCATCTTACCTAAGATTAAGCCATCCTCAGAAATAATACCTTCAATCGCATAGCTTGAGCCATTTGGATTTAGAGGAGCATCCTTAGTAGCATTTCCTTCTAAATCTGTATATACAAAGGCAATTTGACCCTTCTTTGCTAATTCCTTAGCAAATTCACTAGAAACTACAAATTTACCTTCACCATGAGATACTGCAATCGCATGTACCTCACCAGTTTTGTAGCTTGCAAGCCATGGAGATGCATTCGTCATTACCTTTGTGTAAACCATCTGTGAAACGTGACGGTTTACATCATTACGGAATAATGTAGGTGATTTTTCATTTACCATACCTAATCTACCATATGGTAATAATCCACTCTTTACTAATGCTTGGAATCCGTTACAAATACCTAAGATTAAGCCCTTGCGGTCAAGTAATCTATGAATGGCATCTCTAACCTTTTCTTGATTTAATACATTAGCAATAAATTTACCAGAGCCATCTGGTTCATCACCTGCACTAAATCCACCACATAATACGAAGATATCTGCCTTATCGATGTTTTCTGCCATTTCATCAATGGAATTGAATACATCCTCGCTTGTTAAATTCTTAAATACTGTACTCTTTGTTACAGCACCAGCCTTTTGGAAGGCTCTTGCTGTATCATAATCACAGTTTGTACCAGGGAATACTGGAAGATAAACAGTAACATTCTTCTTTTTCTTTAATAGAGGAACTTCCCTTTTTGTAGGAGTAATATCCATTAAAGTACAAGTATTCTCACCTTTATCCTTATATACCTTAGTGAACTTTTCTGTATTTGCCTTATATAATTCATCAAGTGTAAAGGTAACCTTATTGAATGTACCAACTTCCTTTTCAATAGTCTTACCTAAATAAATACAATTTGGATAATCAATTTCAGATTCTGTTTCAATTACGATAGAACCATAATTATATGCATCAAGCTCTCTTTCATCATACTCGATTTCAAATCCAATCTTATTACCAAAGCTCATCTTAGATACAGCCTCAATAATTCCACCATAGGATAGGGCATATGCAGATTTGATTCTACCATTTTCAATATTCGATGATACGAAATCAAAATTCATCTTTAATTCATCAACATTTGGAGTATAATCTCTATTCTCATAATGCTTAACTAAATAAATATTATGATTTGGAGCCTTGAATTCTGGAGAAATAACAATTCTAGAATCCACAGTTGTAATACCAAATGCCATTAGCATTGGTGGTACAGAAATGTTTTGGAATGTACCACTCATAGAATCCTTTCCACCAATGGAAGGTAGACCGAATTCATTTTGCATCTTAAGTGCACCAAGTAAGGAAGCTAAAGGCTTACCCCAAGACTTCTCATTGTGCATTCTTTCGAAATATTCCTGATAAGAGAATCTCATCTTATTGTATCTTGCACCTGCAGCAACAACCTTACTACATGCTTCTACAATTGCGTATTCAGCACCATGGAATGGACTCCATTTAGAAATGAATGGATTATAACCGAATGCCATAATGGATGCTGTATTTGTATAATGATCCTTTACAGGAAGCTTCTGTACAGAAACCTGAGTTTCTGTTCTTTGGTATTTTCCACCAAATGGCATTAATACTGTAGATGCACCAATGGTTGCATCAAACATTTCAATTAAGCCCTTTTGGCTTACAACATTATTATCCGATAATGTATTTAATACTCTATCCTTTAATTTAGCTCTTCCCTTTAGGAATGGGTTTTTATTATCTACTGCTGTAATTTCAGCCTTAGCATAATGATTTGCACCTGCAGAATCAATGAATCTTCTTGAGATATCAACAATCTTTCTACCTCTATAATTCATCACAAGTCTTGGCGCCTTAGTTACTACTGCAACATTAGAAACCTCAATATTTTCCTCATGGCAATAGCCCTTAAATTTTTCTACATCCTTAGGAGCAATAACAACAGCCATTCTTTCTTGTGATTCAGAAATAGCAAGCTCTGTTGCATTTAATCCAGAATACTTTGTAGGAACATTATCTAGATTAATTAATAAGCCATCTGCAAGCTCACCAATCGCTACAGATACACCACCAGCACCAAAGTCATTTGATTTCTTAATAAGCTTTGTTACCTCAGGTCTTCTAAATAGGTGAGCAATCTTTCTTTCCTCAGGTGCATTACCCTTTTGAACCTCACTTGAGCAAACCTCAATAGACTTTTCTGTATGCTCCTTTGAAGATCCTGTTGCACCACCAATACCATCTCTACCTGTTCTACCACCTAAAAGTAGGATAACGTCTCCTTCCTTTGGTGATTCTCTTCTGATAACATCAGCCTTAACTGCACCAACAACAGCACCAACCTCAAGTCTCTTTGCAACATAATCATTATGGTAGATTTCTCTTACATGTGTAGTTGCAAGACCAATTTGGTTACCATAGGAGGAGTAGCCCTGAGCTGCTTTCATAGAGATTACTCTTTGTGGAAGCTTACCAGGAATTGTATCAGAAACCTCAGCATAGATATTTCCTGCACCAGTTACTCTCATAGCCTGGTATACATAGGCTCTACCAGATAGTGGGTCACGAATCGCACCACCTAAGCAGGTAGATGCACCACCGAATGGTTCAATTTCTGTTGGGTGGTTGTGTGTTTCATTTTTGAATTGTAATAACCATTTTTCAGGCTCACCATCAACATCAATAGTAACAAAGATAGAACAAGCATTGTTTTCCTCAGATTCCTCTAAATCATCAAGCTTACCAATCTTCTTTAAATACTTTGCACCAATAGTACCTAAATCCATTAGGCAAAGCTTTTTATTTTCTCTATCTAAATCCTTACGCATTTTATAATAAAGATTTAGGCAATCATTCATTTCCTTCTTCATGAAGGATTCATCAATAGTGATTTCAGTTAAAATCGTATTAAATGTTGTATGACGACAGTGGTCAGACCAATAGGTATCCAAAATTCTAAGCTCAGTTTCCCATGGGTCTCTTCCTTCCTCCTTAAAATATTTAACAACACATTTTAAGTCGTCTTGGTTCATCGCAAGACCATATTTCTTACAGAATTCAGGAAGCTCAACATCGCTCATTTCTGTAAAGCCCTCTAAGATAGATACAGGCTTAATTTCAGCCTTCTCTAAATCGGATAGAACAGATAAGTCCTTTTCTCTTGCTTCAACTGCATTAATTACATATTTTTTTATTCTTTCTAAATCAGAATCCTTAATATCATCATCTAGAACAATGATTCTTCCAGAACGAATATTGATCTTCGCATTTGGATTAATAAGCTTGCAGCAATCGATTGCGGATGAAGCTCTTTGGTCAAATTGACCTGGTAGGAATTCTGTTGCGATATATTTTTTACCATTTAAATCTAAGGTATCAGAAACCGTATCTGTTACAACCTCACCAAATACCTGATATCTAGCTTTATTAAGTAAATCCTTTGTAAATCCGAATAAATCATATACATTGATTACTCTAACATTTTTTAGATTTAGGCTAAGATTTAGATTTAAATCTGCTTGCATAGATTTACTTTCTACTTGGTAGCCTGCCTTCTTTTCTACATAAATACGATAATCACCCATATTATTCTTCCTCACTAAATAATTTTTTATATTTTGAATCATATTCCTCTAAGGATGTATCTGTGAAGGTGATGTGAGCCATCTTTCTTCTTTCTCTTACATCCTCTTTATGATAATCATGAATATGAACCTTATCATTATTTTCTAGCTTCTTCATATTTTCATAATCAAAGCCTAAAATGTTTTTCATTATAGTTTTTGATTTTAATTTTGGTTTTGTAAGTGGCATATCCAGTAAGAACTTTGCAAGCTCTGAATACTGGCTTACATTACAGCCCTCAATGGTGTAATGTCCACTATTGTGTGGTCTTGGTGCCATCTCATTAAAATAGAATTCATCACCCTTAACAAAGAATTCAATAGTTAGAATTCCATAATATTTTGCTCTTTCCATAAATCTAATGGAGGCTTCTTTTATCCAATCAAAGATAGGAAGATTTGAATCTACGATACATAAATCTAAGATTCCCTTTTTATGCTTATTAATTCCCATTGGGAAGGTTATGATTTCATCCTTAGAACGAATTAGGATAATCGATGTTTCAAAATCATAATCAATAAATTCCTCAAGGATTCCTTCGCCCTTCAAATAAGGATTAACCTTTTCTATATCCTCCTTAGATCTTAGGACAACCTGTCCATGACCATCATAGCCTAGGGTTGTTGTCTTATAAACACAAGGATAACCGATTTCTTTAATTCCATCCTCTAAATCCTTTTTGGAATAGATTGGCTTAAACTTAGGAGTTTTAAGTCCTAGGTTTTTCGCATTTGTTTTTTCTCTAATTCTATTTTGAGAATCGAATAAAGGTAAAATCCCCTGAGGGATATTATAGGAATCTCTTATGAATTTTAATTGTTCGGATGGAACATTTTCAAATTCATAGGTTAAAACATCACTCTTATCGCCTAATTCCTTTAATCCTTCGATATTGTCGTATTCACTTACAATGACCTCGCTACAAACATAGCTTGCAGGGCATTTCGGGTTTGGGTCTAGACAAATAGATTCTGCACCAAGCTCTTTTGCCGCCTCAGCTAGCATCATACCTAATTGCCCGCCGCCAATAATACCAATTTTCTTCATAATATCTCCTAAAAACGAAAAAACAACATTAGACTAATCTAGTGTTGTTCATTGCGCTTAAAAATACCATTACAGGGTAATGGCTTATTCATTTTATTAACGTTACTTCTTAGCTGTATCATGTAAACTCCTTCAAGTAGTCTCTTAATACTTTAAAAATAAGTTAATAGGTCATAAATAGTCCTCTAGTTTAAGGCCAAAGGGTAGAGACTTGTCCGCCATATCCGGACTATTATATCTATGCGCCAATAATATTTTATCATATTTATTTCTTTTCCAAAACAGAAAAAGGTGTATGTAAAACACTTACATTTTTATTTATCACTTCCCTCCTTTTACTTATGTAAAAAAGTGATATAATTTCAATTACAAGAATTGGAGGTGTTATCATGGAGGGAAAAATAGAAAACAAAATGACCGAAGGAAATCTTTTTTCTAATCTATTCTTCTATTCACTTCCAATTATATTATCCGGAATATTACAATTATTATATAATGCTGCAGATTTAATTGTTTGTGGCCAATTCGGTCATGAGCACGCAACAGGCGCTATTTCATCTACAGGCTCACTAATTAATTTAATTATCCAATTGTTTATGGGATTATCTGTTGGTGCGAATGTTATTATGGCAAGATGCTATGGCGCAAAGGATCAGGATAAGGCGGAAAGGGTTGTTTATACTTCGATGATATTTTCTGTAGTCTTTGGTATAATTTTAGGAGTTGTTGGAATGCTTATGTCAAGAACCTTCCTAGAATGGATGCAATCTCCTATAGAAACTATAGATCAATCGAGTGCATATTTATTCATTTATTTTATCGGTTTACCTTTTTCTATGATTTACAATTTCGGTGCTGCCATATTTAGAGCGATAGGTGATACAAAGCGTCCATTTACGTTTTTGGCACTTTCAGGAATTATTAATGTTTTATTAAATCTATTATTTGTTATTGCCTTTGATATGAACGTTGAGGGTGTAGCATTAGCAACTATCATCTCACAGGGTATATCTGCACTTTTAATTGTTATTGCCTTATTAAATAATCATAAATTCTTTAGCTTTTCCTTTAGAGAATTAAGATTCTATAAAAGAGAGGCCTTAGATATTATTAAAATAGGATTACCTGCAGGATTACAATCTACGATATTCTCCTTATCGAATGTACTTATTCAATCCTCGATTAATTCCTTAGGTCCAACGGTAATGGATGGTAATGGTGCCTCATCAAGCCTAGAGGGATTTATTTATACCTCTATGAATAGTGTTGCTCAAGCAAGTGTAGCCTTCATCTCTGCAAATTATGGGGCAGGCAAAAAGAAAAACATTAAATTGACTGTACTCTATTCCCTAGGGCTTGTTTTACTTATGAATTTAGTTACTGGTGGAATTATATTATTATTCCATAGACCATTACTTTCCTTATATATTGGAGATGATGCAGCCATCGAGGAAGGCAAAAAAAGACTATTTATTATAGCCTGTTCTTACTTCCTATGTGGATTTATGGATGTAGGAGCCTATTCCCTAAGAGGAATTGGGTATTCTACTACCCCTGCCATTATTTCACTTATAGGTGCTTGTCTATTAAGAATTGTATGGATATATACCTTCTTCCAATGGGATTCCTTACATAATCTATCTGGATTAGTCATAAGCTATCCTATAAGCTGGATATTAACCTTAATGGTTCATTTTACTTTATTTATTATTCTATTTAAAAGATTGAAATTAAAAGAAATAGAAGCTGCAACCATTTAAAGCAAACAAAAAGGAAATCAAGTCGATTTCCTTTTTCATTTATCTTACGATATCTCCTGGCTTGCAGGATGCAATATTTACTAATTCAAGGTATGTATCTAAAGAATCCGATCCACATAAAAGCATACCATGAGATTCTTCTCCTCTAAGCTTAATTGCCTTAAGATTCTTTACGACAATTACCTTTTTGCCAACTAATTCCTCAGGCTTATAGAATTTAGCAATACCAGATACAATTTGTCTAACCTCAGTACCGATATTAATCTTAAATACTAATAGCTTATCTGCCTTTGGATGCTTCTTAGCCTCTAGGATTTCACCAACAACTAAGTCAAGCTTTTCAAAATCATCAATAGTGATTTCTTCCTTTTCTTTCTTAGCATCTTCCTCTAAGGCTTTAGCTTCTAAAGCCTTTTTCTTTGCTTCTTCCTTAGCTACAACCTTATCCATTACCTCTTTTACATCTAATCTTTGGAATAGGATATCACACTTAGAAACCTTATAGGAATCTACTAAGCCAAAGGTTAAATCAGAAAGATTTGTCTTATTTGTTCCTAGTGCATTATATACCTTAGCTGCAGTTTCAGGGATTGCAGGCTCTAAAATGATAGTGCCTAAACGAATTGCCTCAAGTAGATTATATAATACATTCTTTAATACATTCTTCTTCGTCTCATCCTTAGCTAATACCCAAGGCTGTGTCTCATCGATATATTTATTAGCACTTCTTAATGCCTTCATTGCCTCTTCTAGTGCATCAGCAACCTTAAATTGATCCATTAATTCATGGTACTTAGAGTATGCTTCCTTGAAGGAATCCTCAAGTAGAGAATCAAATTCTGTAGCCTCTCCTTTTGTAATTGCCTCATCACCAAAATATTTCTTAACCATCGCAATAGTTCTAGAAACTAAATTACCATAGGTATTTGCTAAATCGGAATTACTTCTTTCACATACTAATTCATAGGTTAAATTACCATCCTGTGCAAATGGAATTTCATGTAATACATAATATCTTACTGCATCTACACCAAAGGTATCTACAAGCTCATCCGCATAGATTACATTACCTGTATGCTTGCTCATCTTTTGATGATTCATTAAAACCCATGGATGACCAAATACCTGCTTAGGTAGTGGTACATCTAATGCCATTAGCATAATTGGCCAATAAATGGTATGGAATCTTAGGATATCCTTACCAATTAGATGAATATCTGCAGGCCAGTATTTCTTATATAATTCTTGGTTATTACCTAATACATCATAGCCTAAGCCTGTAATATAGTTGATTAATGCATCAATCCATACATAAATGACATGCTTAGGGTCAGAGATTACAGGAATACCCCACTTATAGGATGTTCTTGATACACATAGATC
>JAFPIE010000009.1 GCA_017388605.1 Acholeplasmatales bacterium
AAGGCTACAAGGGCTTATTACATCAGCCAGACCCAACGAAGCCATCCGATATGCTACAGGGTATTATTGCCATTCGTAAGCTTCGTATGGATGTATTAGCACAAACAGGCTTTTCCACTGCGGATGAAATGCTATACCCTGAAAACCATAGATACCTATCGGATTTATTATCCTATGTTGCAGTAGGTGCTAGAAGCGTTGAAAACCAGCAGCATAGATTAACTGCATCAGGAATTAATATTCCATGTGGTATGAAAAATCCAACCTCAGGTGATTTAGGTGTAATGCTAAATTCTATTCGTGCAGCACAATCTGCTCATACCTTTATTTATAGAGGATGGGAGGTTGAAACTATGGGGAATCCACTTGCTCATGCAATCTTACGTGGCTATGTAAATAAGCATGGTGAATCTCACCCTAATTATCATTATGAGGATATTAGCTTTTTAGCATCTATTTATGATGAGAAGAAATATAAATATCCTGCAGTCATTGTTGATTGTAATCACAGCAATTCTGGTAAGAATTATTTAGAACAAATTCGTATTGCTAAGGAAGTATTACATTCTGCATCTCATAACGAAAAAATCAATAAGATATTTAGAGGATTAATGATTGAATCCTATATTGAGGATGGTAATCAAAAGGTAGAAGAGGGCATTTATGGTAAATCCATTACGGATCCATGCTTAGGCTTCGAAAAAACCGAAAAGCTTATTTTAGAGTTAGCAGAAATAAGAAGAGCAAACCTAAAAAAGTAAAAATAATCTTGAATTTAATATACAAATCCGATATAATGAATATCGGACATTTGCAGAGGTACCCAAGAGGCTGAAGGGACACGCTTGGAAAGCGTGCAGACGGGAGACCGTGCAGGGGTTCAAATCCCCTCCTCTGCGCCATTAGAAAGATACTCGCTAGAATTGTAATGATTCTAGCGATTTTTCATAATTATTTGGAGAATGAAAATGAATTTAAAAAATGTATACTTTGTAATTGGGACATCTTATGCGGGAAAGTCAACAATAGTAAAGAATCTAGCTAAAAAGCATAATGGAATAGCACTTGAAGAAAATTATCACGATGAGAAGCTTCCTGAATTAGATAGTAAATTATTTCCAAATTTAACTTATTCTCGTGATTTAGAGGATTGGCATGATTTTATACGTAGAACACCAGATGAGTATGTTACGTGGCTAAATAATGTTAGTAAAGAATGTGAAATTATTGAACTTCAGATTCTTGAAGAAATGCTTAGTAAACCAGAGGTATGTAATAAGAAGATATTTATTGATACTAATATTTCTATGGAAACTCTTCATAAAATATCTGATGAAGAACATGTATTAGTTATGCTAGCAGATCCTGAAATAAGTATTCACCTATTTTTTGATCGTCCAGATCCGGAGAAACAGTTTCTTTATCAACTTATGATGGAAGAACCAGATCCACAGGCTGCATTAGATAATTATAGAGAGATTCTTACTAGAATAAGCTCTAAGGAAATATATGAGAAATTTAAA
>JAFPIE010000100.1 GCA_017388605.1 Acholeplasmatales bacterium
AAAAGAAATACATTACTTAAGCTACATATAGCCTTATATGATAGCGTATATTCCTGTACAATATATAAATCTAGTGATGAAACCATAGAAGATGTATGCTATAGCGATATTCCATCTTTAATAAAAGAATCTAAGATTAAGCATATATATTGTAATGGCAATAAAGCCTTTGAATTATTAATGGATGCATATCCTAATTTAAAGGCTATATCAACTTTACTACCATCGACATCCCCAAGAAACGCAAGCTATTCTTTGGAGAGACTTTATGAAAAATGGCAGATGATAAAGGATTAAAAAAACTCCCAACCCTGGGAGTTTTTATTATATTTACTTTTGTTCAGCTAATGTTTTTAGAAGCTTATCCTGTAAAGCTTGAGGCATTGGCTCATAGTTCGAGAATTCACGAACGAAGAAGCCAGAGCCCTGAGTTAAGCTCTTTAAATCATTTGTATATTCTTGAATCTCAGATTCAGGAACTAAAGCTGTAATCTTTTGATTACCTCTAGAATTTACATCCATACCTGTAACCTTAGCTCTACGCTGATTTAAGTCAGAAATGATATCTCCTACCATATCTGCTTCAACAGTTACTGTAATCTTGATGATTGGCTCTAGGATAACTGGCTTACAATTCATATAAGCATCCTTAAATGCTAGAATTGCTGCCATCTTGAAGGCTAATTCATTAGAGTCTACTGGGTGGTATTTACCATCCTTTAGAATGGCATGAACACCAATGACAGGGAATCCTGCAAGAAGACCCTTTTCACAAGCCTCGAAGAAGCCCTTTTCAACTGCAGGGAAGTAATTCTTTGGTACTGCACCACCGAATACCTCTTCGGTGAATGTATTTTCTGGTGCTGGCTTGAATTCCATTTCAACAACGCCATAGAAGCCAGAACCACCAGACTGCTTAATGTATCTACCATTACCAGTTGCACTAGCACGGATTGTTTCACGATAAACAATCTTAGAATCCTCTGTAGTTAAATTTAGCTTATATGTATTTTTCATTCTTTCAAGTAAATAAGAAAGGTGGGATATACCTAAGGTACCAATTAATAATTGGTTCGTTTCTGGATTACGCTTAACCTCAATGGATTTATCCTCAAGACAAATCTTAGCTAATACATTACCAAGCTTTTCTTCATCACTCTTAGAGGATGTTAAAAGAGCCTTGTAATAAACGGCAGTTGGATATTCAATTTCTGGGTAGGCAATCTTAGAAGAAGGTGCAGATAATGTCATTGAATTTTCAACGCCATCTGCCTTTACGATACATCCGATATCACCAGCAGTTAATTCGCTAACAGAGGCCATCTTAGCACCTGTAACGACATTTAGCTGTGAAACCTGAATGTCCTTATCTAGCTTAGATACATGAACTGTATCTCCAACCTTGATCTTACCTGAATTTACCTTAAATACATTTGCTGTACCAAAATATGGGTCTACCATAGTTTTGAATACGAATGCACTAAATGGCTCATCATCTAATGTTTTTCTTTCTACAGGATTACCATTCATATCTACACCTTCAATTGGATTTAAATCCTGAGGGTTTGGTAGATAATCAATCATCATATCTAACAATGTGTGAATACCGATTCCCTTAATTGCAGAACCAACTAAAACTGGAATTAAATCACTAGCTAAAACCGATTTTCTTAAGCCATCTTGAATTTCCTCACGAGTTAATTGCTCACCCATAAAGAATTTTTCCATTAATTCCTCACTTGTTTCAGCAACAGCCTCAACCATTTGGTTATGAAGCTCTAATACTGCGGCTCTCTTGTCAGGGTAGATTTCAGCATCCTCACAATCCTTGCCGTTATATTTTCTTGCGGTTAATGTAACACAATTTACAAAACCATCAAATCCATCATTATGTCCCATAGGATAGCAGAATGGTATAGCATTTTTACCAAGCTTTGTTCTAATATCATCCATTAGCTTGTCAAAATGAACATCAGGCTTATCCATCTTGTTCACATAAATGATTGTTGGAATATTCTTTTTTCTTAAGAAATTCCAATGCTTAACTGTACCAACTTCAACACCCTTAGATGCATCAAGTAATAATACAGCGCCCTTTACAACGCTTATTGCAGAAATAGTATCTGTAATAAAATCATCGCTACCTGGGCAGTCGATTAAGTTGATCTTAGTACCCTTATACTCAAGTGGCAAAATTGCATAATGCACGCTTGATTTTCTACACTTTTCCTCTGGTGTGTAATCAGAAATAGAAGTACCTGCATCGACAGAACCCTTTTGATTTCCTGTTGCGGCTGCGTAAAGAGTTTCTGCAAGAGTTGTTTTACCGGACTGCAGGTGTCCTAAAATCACAATGTTTCGAATGTTTTTCATAAGTATAATTCCTTTCTTATTTACTTTGTAAACGTTTTCTCTTGTTTATTTATTATAACACATTTTTTGCATTTTGAAACCTCTTTTATTCTTTTTCTAAGGAATTTGTTTTTTTCTTTGAAATGCTTGCTAAATAGTATATAATAATATATACTATGACATTTTTTGGAGGTTATACTATGGAACTAAATTATTCAAAAAATCAAATTATTTTATATGGAAAGGTATGTAAACTTGATACATTAATTAACAAACTATCAAGCTTATCTGGAGAACAGGTATATCATTTCTTGATTGACCGTACAACACAGCTTCCAAGAAGAATTAATTGTATGGCTTTAATATCTGTTTTGAATAATAGAATTAAGTTTTTACATTCCAACTCCATGCCAAAAGATGCCTTCATAAAGCTTCAATATTATGCAAGCTATAGCGAGCAGCAATTATTTATGCTATTTCAAAAGATATGTACGGAAGAGGATTTTATAAGCTATAGAAAGAATCTTTTTTCGTTGATTATAGATAATTATCAGCAATTGAATTTAAATGATGGCGAATTAATGTATTTAAAAAATCTAAATAAGCAATCGATAGGCTCCTTCCCTGATTATTTTAATTACATTACAGGTGCTTGTCTTGAACAGCCAAATACCTTTGATGGACAGGATATTGATGTACTTAAAAACAATTTACAATATTCTGCATCGAACCAGGATGTATTTGATTTAGCAGGTAAATATGGTGTACCACTTCCTACAAGATTAAAAAGAGAAGAATATTTAGAGTTTATTTTTGATTATTTAAAGAGAAAGGGTAATTATTCTGAGGTTGTTGCCTCCGATTTAAACGCAATGAATATTACCCAAATATCTACTTACGCAAGAAGAACCGGTATTCCTATGCAGCCGAATATGTCTAAAACAGAATTGATTACGTATTTATTCTATTTCTTAGGCTTATGTGAAATACCTACAACCTCTATGGATGAAATCAAATCAAGCCCTAAATATGAGCCACTTGAATTCCGTGTTGATTTACAGGCGATTGATTCCTTTGGTAATGGTGAGCCAAAGAGAGTTATTTATTATGCAGGAGATCACGAGGATTCCTCTATAATGGCTGATGTAATTAAGGAAGCATCCCAAAAGCCAGAGGAAAAGGTGGAGGAAATAGAAGAAAATACCTACCAAGAGCCAGCTCCTGCGCCAAAGAAAGAGGAAGCAGAAGAGACTCCTGTAGAGAAGATAGAGGAGCCAGTAGAGGAAGCAATCGAAGAGAAGAAAGAAAATCTTGAAGAGGTTGCTCCATGGAAGTTTATTGGAAAGAAGCAACAGGACCAAAAGGCTGAAGAGGAAGCTATTTTGGCTATGAAGGCTGAAGAGGAATTGATGGCAGAGGATATCATCAATGAAACATTAGCTCAAATACCAACAAAGGAAGTTGTTGAGGTTGAAGAGCCAACGATTGAAATAGATACCAATAAGGTAGGCCAAAATCCTGAATATGGCACAGGAAAAATTGAAGCACTTGCTAATAGCAAAGGCCATATGGTGGCATTATCTATATCCATTGGACTTGCTGCTATAGCAATGGTCGCAATTTTATTATTTATGTTAGTTTTATAAAATGAAGTAGAAATAGGTGAGTTATATGGCTAAGGCTAAATCAGAAAAAGCAGTAAAATACTCTCCCATGATGGAGCAATATTTTGAAATTAAAAAGGAATATCAGGATGCAATTGTTTTCTATAGAGTTGGAGACTTTTATGAAATGTTTTTTGATGATGCCTATACAGGGTCTCGTGAGCTTGAGCTTGCCCTAACCGGTAAGGATGTAGGAACAGAAGAAAGGGCACCAATGTGTGGTATTCCCTTCCATGCTGCAGACCAATATATTGAAAAGCTTGTTTCAAGAGGCTATAAGGTTGCAATCGCAGAACAAATCGAAGACCCTAAGCAGGCAACAGGCTTAGTTAAAAGAGGAGTAATACGATTAATTACTCCAGGTACCATTGGTACAGGCCTAAGAGAAAAGGAAAATAATTATATTGGTGCTATAGGCTATCAAAAAAGAGAATATATTTTAGCCTATAGTGATATTACTACAGGTGAAGGATATGTAGCTACATTTAAATCCTTTGATTTACTTGCAAATGAAATTCTATCCTTAAAAATAAAGGAAATCATTGTCAATCATACCTTTAATAATATAGGCTTAAAGGATTTTATTAAGAATAATGAGCTTGCCTTATCCTATGAGGATAAGATGGATATTCCACCTTCCTTAACACATATTGTTAAAGAAATCGATCCAATGTATCAGATGGTTGTTGGAATGCTTATATGCTATATTATTGAAACACAAAAGCAGGAGCCTTCCTATTTAAAGCCATTCCATTCCTATGTATCAGAAAAATATTTACATATTGATGCATTCACAAAGAGAAATCTTGAAATTACAGAAACCTTAAGATTAAGCAATAAGAGTGGTTCCCTACTTTGGCTTATGGATAAATGTAATACTGCTATGGGCTCAAGAATGCTACATAAATGGATTGATAAGCCATTAGTAGATAAGGCAGAAATTAATCAAAGATTAGATTTTGTTAGTGCATTTAATGAGAATTATATAATAAAGGAAGATATAAAGGCTTCTTTCAAAAATGTTTACGATTTAGAAAGAATTATTACAAGAATATCCTCAGGTACAGCGAATGCTAAGGATTTAGTATGGCTAAGAAGATCCTTGAAGGATATTCCTAATGTTAAGCAAAATCTATGTGAAATGCATATGGATTCTATAAAGGCTTTAGCGGATGAAATTGATCCACATACAGATTTATATACTCTTTTATTTGATGCTTTAGTTGAAAATCCACCACTTTCTGTTAAAGAGGGTGGAATGATTAATCCAGGCTACAATAAGGATTTAGACGAATTGAGAGAAATCTCTACAAATGGTAGAGATTGGATTATGAATTATGAGGCAGACCAAAGAGCAAAAACAGGGATTAAAACTCTAAAGGTTGGTTATAATCGTGTAACAGGCTATTATATTGAGATATCTAAGGGAGCAATTAAGGATTTACCTAGTGATACACAATATGAAAGAAGAGCTACCCTAGTGAATTCTGAAAGATTCATTTCCCCTGAATTAAAGCATTATGAGCAAATGGTATTAGGTGCAAAGGATCAAATTGAATCCCTAGAATATGAAATATTTACAAGATTAAGAAATGAAGCATCCAAGCATGTACAATCCTTACAAAAGCTTGCAGATTTAATTTCTGAAATTGATTGCTATACTGCATTATCCGATATAGCTATTAAATATAATTATGTAAGACCTACATTTAACGATAACCGCTCTGTGAATATAGTCGATGGTAGACACCCTGTCCTAGAGACACTTATGACTACGGATTATATCGTTAATGATGTTGTCATCAACAAATACAATATGATCTTAATTACAGGACCAAATATGAGTGGTAAATCCACCTATATGAGAATGCTTGCATGCATTATCATTATGGCGCAAATGGGCTCCTTTGTACCTGCAAAGGTAGCCGATTTAATGATTTTTGATTCTATATTTACAAGAATTGGTGCATCCGATGATTTGGTTTCTGGCCAGTCTACCTTTATGGTAGAAATGATAGAGGCAAATTATGCTATTTCAAATGCGACTAAGAATTCTTTAGTCTTATTTGATGAAATTGGTAGAGGTACTGCAACCTTTGATGGTATGGCTATAGCTCAGGCTATCTTAGAATATTTACACGAAAAGGTTGGCTGTATTACATTATTCTCTACCCATTATCATGAGCTTACTAGCCTAGATCAAAAATTAAAAAGATTAAAGAATGTACATGTAGAGGCTAAGGAAACCGAAAATGGTGTTGCCTTCTTACATAAGGTATTAGATGGACCTACGGATAAATCCTATGGTATTAATGTTGCCTCTTTAGCAGGATTACCAAAATCCTTAACAGAGCGTAGTAAGCAAATATTAAATGTCTTAGAGGAGGATTCAAATTCTCATAAGGGAATCACCCTAGATTTATTTAATTTTGATGCATACGATGAAAAGGAAGAGGTAAAGGAGGAATCCGTTGCTTCTAAAATTAAAAATAGATTAGATGAAGTAGATATTAATAAGCTTACTCCACTTGAGGCTTTAAATCTCCTTTATGAATTAAAGGAGATGAGCTAATGGGTAAGATTTTAAAAATGAGTCCGCATCTTGCGAATATGATTGCGGCAGGTGAGGTGGTTGAAAGACCATCCTCTGTCGTTAAGGAATTAGTAGAAAACGCGATAGATGCGAAGGCTTCGGATATAAAAATTTATTTAAAAAATGGTGGCTTAGAGGAAATCCGTATCTCTGATGATGGAGAGGGTATGGATAAGGATGATGTATTAATGGCATTTATGCCTCATGCAACCTCTAAAATCAAAAATGAATATGACCTATTCCGTATATTAACCTTAGGCTTTAGAGGAGAGGCTATTGCCTCTATTGCTGCTGTATCAGAGATGAATATTACCTCAAGCCAAAATGGCATTGAAGGCTATAGTGTAACCTATAAGGCAGGAATGAAAAAGGAAGAGGGAATTACCCATTCGAATAAGGGTACAACCGTAACGGTTAAAGGCTTATTCTTTAATACTCCTGCAAGATTAAAATATATGAGAAGTGGAAAAAAGGAGCTATCCTCCATTCTATATTTTATTGATAGAATCGCAATGGCTCATCCTGATTTGAGATTTACTGTTTTATCGGATGATAAGATTGTATTCCAAACCTCAGGTAGTGATAACCCTAAAACTTTAATTGCAGAGCTTTATGGAATGGATGCTGCAAGATGCGTTACAGAAACGAGCTTTACGCGTGATGGCTATAAGGCCCATTTTGTCGTTGTAAAGCCACAAATATATCGTTCAACAAAGCTTGAGATTACCATTATTTGTAATGGTAGATTTGTTAAAAATTATAATATGACAGAAGCTACCATTAGTGCTTTTTCTACCTATTTACCAATAGGTAAATACCCTATTGTCATTTTATATTTTGAGCTTGATCCTCTTTTAGTGGATGTGAATGTACACCCAAATAAAACAGAGGTAAAGATTGCAAATGAAGAGGATATTTGTAATGCAATAAAGGAAGAAATTGGAAAGCTTTTATATGAAAAGCCTCAAATTCCAACAAGAAATATCAATATAAATGAAGGATACCAAAAGAAAACTATCTTTGATTCTAATGATTCCTTAGGGGATACGGATATAAGAGATTCCTTCACCCAAATTCCTCTAGTGAAAAGAGAAATCGATTCTAAGCCTATAGCCCCTAGTATGGAAGCAGCCTTAAAGGAAGAGCCTATTCCATATAATGAACCTATAGTAAAGGAAGAAGAAAAGATAGAGACAAAGATAGAAAGACTTCCACATATGGAATATGTTGGCTGTATCTTTGGTACCTATTTAATCTTCCAAAATTCCTCTGGAATGTATTTGATGGATCAGCATGCTGC
>JAFPIE010000101.1 GCA_017388605.1 Acholeplasmatales bacterium
AAGCCATCCCCAGTTTTTATATATATTATGATAATTTAATAAAACCTTTGTATGGTCCTTATTTGTAATCCAACAGGATGCAGAAAAATGAGTAGCAAGTGAGGTTCTTGAAAACAATTCATCCCCAAGCTTATCATACATGTATAGCATATATTCTAAATCTGCCTTTTCCTGATCATTTATTGGATTATAGCTTCTTAAGAAATTATAGGTATCCATAATCCCACTATATCTTAAATATTCCTTTAAGGTTAAATATTCTCTTTTATATAAGCCATAGATTTCTATATCCTTATATTTATAATCCGAATAGCTCTCAAATATTCTTAAGGCTTCATTTAAATCTACCCATTTAGGCTCACATTTTGCCTTTATTTCCTCTTTTGTAAGATGCAAAGGCAAATTATCATCTTCAATATCACAAATGAAGCAATGGTGGATAAAGCAGGAATTTTGAAAGTATTCCTCTATATCCAAAAAGAAATCCTTAGGGTTCACTAAGGTACCTGTTTCTTCTTTTAGTTCTCGAATGCAGGTTTCACTAATGGATTCTACTCCTTCCTTCCCACCACCAGGAATCATATAGATACCCTTAATACCAACATAAATGAGTAATATTTTATTATCCTTTACAACAATACCTCTAGATGCATGACGTAAAATATCAATTTGATTTTTAAAATCTTCATGAATAATTTTTAAGGTTCTCATATATAACCTACGATTCATAATTATAAAACACAAGCAAGAAAAAACCTCCGAAGAGGTTTATTCATTCATTATTCAGCCATACCTGCAGTGATGATTGCCATCTTGTAAACTTCATCAGCATTGCAACCACGAGATAGGTCGTTGATTGGAGCATTTAAGCCCTGTAAAATTGGACCATATGCCTCATAGCCACCTAATCTTTGAGCAATCTTGTAACCAATGTTACCAGCCTCAATTAGAGGGAAGATGAATGTATTTGCCTGACCAGCAACCTTAGAATCTGGGCACTTAGTCTTAGCAACTACTGGAGAAACTGCAGCATCGAACTGGAATTCACCATCGATAACTAATTCTGGGTTTAGCTTTCTTGCTTCAATTACTGCATCATGAGATAGCTGAACTGTACCGCCCTTACCAGAACCATAAGTAGAGAAGGATAATACAGCAACCTTTGGATCAATACCGAAGAATGCAGCTGTCTTTGCAGTCTCAACTGCAACCTCTGCAAGCTTAGATGCAGCTGTAACCTTAACCTCACCAGTTACCTTATCAATTGTATCCTCATAGGAAATATTAATTGCACAGTCACCCATTGCAATTCTTTCCTCCTTGCCATCCTTCTCACGGAATAGGATGAAGGATGAAGAAACTAAATTTGCACCTGGCTTAGTCTTTACTAGCTGTAGTGCTGGTCTTACTGTATCTGCTGTAGAATATGTAGCACCACCAAGTAATGCATCTGCATATCCCATCTTAACTAGCATAGTACCAAAATAATTAGATTTCTTTAGGCTAGATGCACAATCCTCTCTTGTCATCTTACCCTTTCTTAATTCAACCATCTTGTCTACCATAGCTTCAAATCCATCATATGCTAAAGGATCTAATACTGTAGCCTTTGATACATCAAAGCCACCATCCTTAGCTGCTAAAGCTACATCATTAACGTTACCACAAAGGATAACATTCATTAAGTCTTCCTTTAATAGACGGTCAGCTGCAGATAGAATTCTTGCATCAGTACCCTCTGTAAAAACGATAGTTTTTCTCTTAGCCTTTAAATTCGCTAAAAGCTTGTCAAACATACTCATGTTTATTCCTCCTAATATTATTTATACCAAAAGTTATTTTATGCTTTTTTGACTATTAAGTCAATAAAAGTAACAATCATTTTTAAGTGAAATGCTTTCAAAAAGAAAATACCCATAATTTAGGGTATTATTCTGAAATGTTTTCCTTATGAACGTAATTATCAATAGGCGTTGCAATAATATAGTAGATAGGAATTGTTAAAAACAATATCCACATAGGATGCCAAAATCCAGTGAATTCTACATTAAATAAGGTATATGTAAAATCATTAAATCTCATACCCAAGAAGCAATAAACGAATACAACTACTACAGGATATGCAAATTTCGTCATTCTTCTTTTTAATATAGCTTCAATTAAAGATACCAAAATAGGTATTAATAAAAATACAACCCAATAGCAAGACCAACCAATACCATGAGGAAGTAAGAAGCCAAGTATGAAGAATGCAATAGCACAGGATATTGCAATAACACCAGATGAAACATCTAATATCATTTTATTCTTTGGTGATAATTCTTCATCATCGTCTTTTATTTCTTCTTTTTGCTTTTCCTTAGGTTCTTCTTTCTTATTTTCAACCACTTCTTCTAGCTGATCACTTTCTTGATTTTCTAAGGCCAAATCCTTGGCATCCTCAGCATTCAATAATTCATCTAAGGTAATACCATATAACTTTGCAAGTAATATTAAATTATCTGTATCAGGGGATGCTTCCGCTCTTTCCCATTTCGATACAGCCTGTCTTGAAATACCAAGCTTATCCGCAAGCTCCTCTTGAGATAATCCATTCTTTTTTCTTAATTCATATAATCTGTTTGCAGTTTCAATATTCATAAACTCTTCCTCCTAATTTCTAGCCATAATTTAACAAAAATATGGTGGTTGCGCTAGCAATTTTGGTTTGAATATTACGCAACTATTGGTTGCACAGCCATATTTTACGCTATTTTTATTATATTTTAAATAAATCCAAGAAAAAAGACTGCACATTTTTGTGCAATCTTTCACTCGATTATTGTTATACGATAGTTACAATAGTTGATAATTGAAAATCGGTTACAAGAAGTATGACACCATATTTTCTATTTGCTTCAAAATGAAAGCTCCTATTTCTGTCATCTTCATTCATAATAAAAATATTATAATCATCGTCAATAATATAGATTCTACCCGAAGAGAATTTTAAATCGACATCATCTTCGCTTTCAAATACTCTATAGTAAATTTTTGGAATAGATGTATTATCTGTTTTCTTGTATTCATAACCAATTTCAATGTTTGGATTATCTTCAAAGGAAAAGCCATCCGAGTAATTCTGTGTATCATTTTTTATTTGTAAATCATGATTTTCAACTATATCTGAGGTAAAATAATAATCTCCTTTAGATAATTTTATATGAATATAAGCACCCGTATTATTGATACTATATTCTGCTTTAAAGGATACAGGATTACCTGAAGTATCAAAAACCTGAACCGTCCTAAAATTAATTGAGAGAACACTATCCTCTTCTAAAGAAAAATAATACCTTACATTTTGATATTTACTTTCCTTTACTGATTTCAAATTGTTTTCCTTGCTCGTTGGTAATGTGACATAAGTATCAAAATCTGGTGTAGGAGTATAGGTATACTTGATTGGTGTTAGATGAAAGCGATAGTATAAGTTTGGTAGTGTTATAATATATTCTCCTTTATCCAAAGGATATCCTTTACTTGTTCGATTAACCTTTTCATTGTTGAAATATAACTGTTCTACTACGTTAAAATTATAGAAACCCTTCTCCTCTGCAATAAGCTTTGCATATCTTTGTTCAAAGCCCAAACCAAGTAAATATTCATTTCCAAATTCTTCTGTAATAGTTTCTAAATTATCCATATCCAATCCATTATCATTATGAATAGATTCGAAAGTAAAATCATATTCATAGGAATAATTTGCATCTAAATCATGCGTTGTTTGTAAACAGGAAATCACATAAATGGAAGAATCTCCATCCTTTGGATTAATGTATAAGGATTGGTTACCTTCTACTGTAAAATAATTAATACGGTCACCATTCATATTATCAAAGACACCTTTAAAATCAGAATAAATATATAATGGATAGTCCTTATTATTAGTTATCTTTATAACTTCATTCTCATCCTCTGAATGATATGTAAATTCTTTAAAATCATATCTACCATTTATTGATCCACTATAGGATTGTAAAGGTATAGGCGTATCATCCCATTCAATTTTTGTCAACCTAAAATCAACCGATTCCATTATATCATAACCAAGTCCAATATAATAATATCCATCCTCTTCTATCGAAAATATATTGCAAAACTTTTCCTTATCCTTTAAAGGTACTTCATTTTCTAATTTATTCAAATTATCATCACAAATAACGAATCCTAAAGAGTCAATATGATACATATCACTAGGATTTTCAATTGCATAATATCCCTTTTCTAAATAACCATAATAATTATTTGCCCCAGATCCTATGTATGTGTAGTGTAAAACAGACAAATCGGTTTCATCATATATGTCCTTCATTGTCTTTGCAGGACCATATCTGTAGTTTGAGTCATCAAAGATTCTAAATTTTCTAAAATCAATATTAAGGTAGCTTGATCTACTTTCATCATAAACTCGATTATTCATAATATAATGAATATCAATTGTATAATCCGTTTCAATTCTATACTCACTAAAATTAAATCTATATTCAAATATCGCATTTCCAGGTAATTGAGTTGCTTGAATATTCAATTTAAAAACAGATAATACATCGGATAAATACATTCTTAACACATAGACATTATCCTCTTTAGTTAATTCATATCTATTTCCAAGTGAGGAAAAATCGATTCCAATGGTTTGGATGGATGAATCAAACTTGTACTCTTCAATTTCTTCTTCTGATAATCCTTTTCTTTCAATGTATTTTGATTTATCATTTATTTTTAAAATAAAATATTTATTATTATGTTCTTCTATAACCGTATGATCATCAAAATTAGAACCTTCACCACTCTTTTCATAATAAAATGGAGATTTACTCATTTTATAATCAATACTTGCTTCTAAATCTGTATCAAATGTCTCTATAGTAATATAATTCGAGGTATAAGAATTCATTTTGTCAACCAATTCCACCAACAAATCATCTGTTTCATTAAAAATCAATTCTTTCTTTTGATTAACATGAAATGGAACACTATGCCAATAGGCATTATTTTTATATACTGTAATTGTTGCATCACCTTGGTCTAAGGCCTCAACATTTCCTTTTGAATCTACACTCAAAACATTTGGATTACTTGATTCAAAAAAAGTAACCTCATTTGTTATATAAATTGGATTAAAAGGATTAAAGGAATCTCCAACATTCAAAGTATATCCACTTTGGTAGGTTATGGTTTCAATTGGAGCTCTTGAAGTAAAAATATCGTATGGGTCTATCGATGTTTCGGCAAATCCACCCGTAGTTGTTGTTGTTGAATTAGAGCCACAGCTAAATAGTAAAAACGATAATAAAAAAGATAATATCATTAAACACTTCTTATTCTTCATCAAATCGATACCTCCTATATTTAATTTTATTCTAAAATATTTTTTATGTCAAATAAGCAAAAAAAGCACCCAAAATGAATTGGGTGCATGATATTATTTTACGATATTTCTATCTAAGTGCTTTACGCCAAACTTTTTCACTGCTTCTACTGTATCCTTAATAAAGGATGTATCAATAGCTTCAATCTTACCATCGTCTACAAGCTTTGCATAATTTGGATTAATAGGTAATGCTTGAAGTGGTAGGATGTCATAATGGAAGGCTACCTCTTCTAGCTTTGAATCACCAAATGGATATACCTTTTCTTTACAGCATGGGCATTCCATATAGCTCATATTCTCTACTAAGCCAATGATCTTGATGTTCATTTGGTTACACATATTTACTGCCTTACCAACGATCATCTTAACTAAATCCTGAGGTGTAGATACAATGATTACACCATCCACTGGAATGGATTGGAATACGGTTAATGCAACATCACCAGTTCCTGGTGGCATATCTACGAATAAATAATCCAAATCACCCCAGCAGGTATCGGAATAGAATTGCTTAATAGCACCACCAATGACAGGTCCTCTCCATAATACTGGAGTAGATGGATCCTGTAAAATTAGATTAATCGACATAACCTCAATTCCAAGGCTAGATTTTGATGGATACATTGTATCCTCTGTGCCATGAATGGATTCGGTTACACCAAAGGCCTTTGGAATGGATGGTCCTGTGATATCAGAATCTAGGATACCAACCTTATAACCTTCCTTGGCAAGCTCTGTTGCGATAAGGGAGGTAACCATAGATTTACCTACTCCACCCTTACCAGAAACTACACCAATAATCTTTTTGATATTTGAATCCTTAGGAGCCTTTGCTAGTAGGGATTTATTTTTATCACAGGATGCAGTGCATCCATCACAATTGTGATTACAATCAGACATTTTACTTTTCCTCTTCTTCTTTAATTCCTAAAGCCTCTTGCTTTTCCTTAAGTTCCTTATCATGCTCATGAATACCAACGATTAAATCATTGATATGATTACCATAATCTAAGGAAGTATCTCTTTTGAAGATAAGCTCAGGCATTTTTCTTGCGTTTAATTTTTTAGCAAGAGTGCTTCTTAAATATCCCTTACAATCCTCAAGTGCTTTTTGATAATTCTCTTCTTTTCCTTGATAGAATGTATAATAAATCGTCATATAAGACAAATCATTTGTTATTCTTACTTCTGTCACAGTTACATTAGATAAATGCTTGTTTTTAGCATCCTGTATTAGGATTAAAGCAAGCTCTCTTAATGCATTGGACTCTAATCTTGCTAAACTAATTCCCATATTATCTTGGAATCTCCTTCATAATGGAAGCCTCGATTACATCGCCTTCCTTAATATCGTTATAGTTTTCAATGCCAATACCGCATTCAAAGCCATATTTAACCTCTTTAACGTCATCCTTAAATCTTCTTAGGGATGCCATCTTTCCTTCAAAGACAACAACACCATCTCTTAGGATACGCACCAAAGAATTTCTTTCGATTACACCATCGGTAACATAGCATCCAGCAATTGTACCAACCTTAGAAATCTTAAATACACTTCTTACCTCAGCCTGGCCAGTTACAACCTCTTCAAACTCAGGATCTAGAAGTCCCTTACATGCAGCTTCAATTTCCTCAATTACCTTATAGATAATATTGTATAGACGAATCTCAACACCCTTAGTTTGAGCCTCCTGACGTACAGGAGCCATAGGTCTTACATTAAAGCCGATAATAATCGCATGAGATGCTTCAGCTAAGGATACATCTGTATCTGTAATAGCACCTACAGTTGCACGAATGATATTAACCTTAACATCATCCATTTGAATCTTCTCTAAGGAAGCCTTAAGTGCTTCAACAGAGCCTTGAACATCACCCTTAATGATTAAATTTAAGATCTTTTCCTTATCCTGATCGGCTTGAGTGAATAATTCCTCAAGTGTAACAGCCTTCTTTGAAGAATTTTCTAAGGCCTTAGCCTTTTGCTGACGGATAGCTGCAGTTTCTCTTGCTGTTCTTTCATCAGCAAATACCATGAACTTATCACCAGCCATAGGTACCTCAACTAAACCAGTTACAGCAACTGCCTTCGATGGCTCTGCTTCATTAAAGCGAGAATGGTGGTCATCCTCCATTGTACGAATCTTACCCCAGGTATTACCTACAACGACACAATCACCAATCTTTAGTGTACCATTTTGAACTAAGAATGTAGCAACAGGACCCTTGCCCTTATCTAGCTGTGCTTCAATAACTGTACCCATTGCAAGTCTCTTTGGATTTGCCTTTAAATCCTTCATTTCAGCAACTAATTGTACCATGCCAAGTAAATCCTCAACACCAGTACCCTTAAGTGCACTAATTGGGCAGAAAATGGTATCTCCACCCCAATCCTCTGCAAGTAAATCATAATTGGCAAGCTCTTGCTTAACTCTATCCATATTTGCTGTTGGCTTATCCATCTTGTTTACAGCAACAATGATAGGACATCCTGCAGCCTTAGCATGAGCAATAGCCTCCTCTGTTTGAGGCATTACACCATCGTCAGCAGCAACAACTAAAATAACGATATCTGTAATTTGAGCACCACGAGCACGCATTTGTGTAAATGCGGCATGGCCTGGTGTATCGATAAATGTAATTAAGAAGCCATCATGAGTAACCTGGTATGCACCAATGTGCTGTGTAATACCACCAGCCTCACCCTTAGCAACTCTTGAATTACGAATCGTATCTAGTAATGTTGTTTTACCATGGTCAACGTGACCCATAATAGTAACAACAGGTGGACGGGAAACTAAATCTGCCTCATCATCCTCAAATACCATTTCATCAAATCTTGCAGCATCTGTGATGACCTCATCCTTAACCTCAAAGCCAAAATCCATTGCGACAAGCTCAATCGTCTCTCGATCCACTGTCTGATTTTGATTTGCCATAATGCCAAGCTGCATAAGCTTCATTATGACCTGACTATTACTTTTACCCATACCAGATGCAATATCAGCAACAGTCATATCAGGCTTATAGGTTAATATTCCCTTTTCCTTTTCTTCTAAGTCCTTCTTCTTACCCTTTTGTGGCGGGATATTTGAAGTTCTTACTTCTTTTTTATTGTTCGGTTTTTTAGCCACAATAATCACCTTATTTCTTTAAAATTTTCAGAAAGCTTTCATTGCTAATTCCAACAACCATACGGCCAACCTTACCAATGGCAGATGAAAGTTCTTCTGAGGAATAGCTCTCTTGGACCTCCACGTTATAATAATCCGCCTTATTGCGAATCTTTTTCTTTGTATTTTCTGATGCGTCATTTGCAAGAAAAATAAGGTATATCCTATTTTTAGCCATTTCAGAACAAACAATATCTGTTCCATCGACTAAGCCTCTTGCTCTTGCGCATAATCCTAAATTCGATAAAATCTTATCCATACTATTTTAATAGTCCTAAAAGTTCATCATAAATTGTATCAGGAACACTAACCTCAAGCTTTTTATCTAAGGCTTTATTCGCTTTTGCTTTTAAAATAACCTCTTCCGATAGCTTAAGATATGCGCCCCTACCGTTTGCTTTACCCTTTGTATCGACAATTACATTGCCCTCAGGGGTTCTTACAACACGGATTAAATCCTTCTTTTCACATACCTCTTTTGTAACAACACAGGTACGTAAAACAGGCTTTCTTTCCTTCATTAGATTAATAGTCCCTTCTCATATGCTTCAGTAACAGGCATGATATCAATCTTCCATCCACAGGACTGTACAGCTAAACGTACATTTTGTCCTGACTTACCAATAGCAAGTGATAAATGATCATTAGGAACTACAACTACAGATGACTTTGTCTTAGGATCAATAGATAAAACCTTAGTAACATTTGCAGGCTGTAAGGAATTAGAAATTAATTCCTCAGGAACCTCACTCCACTTATATAAATCAACCTTTTCTCCGCCTAAAGCATTAACGATATCACGGATTCTAGATCCACCCTCACCAACGCAAGAACCGATTGCGTCAACCTTTGGATCATTAGAATATAAAGCAATCTTAGAACGATCTCCTGGATCTCTTGCAATTCCCTTAATTTCGTTAATACCGCTCTTGATTTCTG
>JAFPIE010000102.1 GCA_017388605.1 Acholeplasmatales bacterium
AAAGGAGCATCCTCCTGATGCTCCTTTACATAAGTAGCTTTGATCTTAAGATAGCTTGAATCTTATCATATCCCTTATCTAGCAATTGATCTGCTTCCTTCTCTGTTAGATTTAATTCTTTTCTAATATTATCTAGTCCCTTTTCGGTATTATAGACCATATTAATAATATTGTAGCTATCTATACCAATATATTCTATTTCATCTTCACTTGCATTCTTAAGAAAATATTCCATAGAATCACTATTTGTCATAAAATGGTTTGTTATTATTTCTAATACATTATTAATAGATAGAACAAATTTATCTGTATCAGGATTAATGATAATACCACTATATGGATAGCATACATTAAAGAATCTATCTAATGCATCCTTCATTGGATGGATAGATAAATAATCTAAATCAATACTTTTTGACTTAATATCATTTTTATCTAAATAGATAGGAAAATATATCCTATCCTTTAGGTTATATTGAAAATATCCCATTGTATTATCTTCGGATAATACTTTTATAGGTATTATAATATTAGAATTCATGAATAAATCGAATTTATGATCCTCTAATTCATGGATTAGAGAATCCTTTAATTCTTCATTATTTAATACTATATTGGAATTAAAATTACAATCGAACTCTAAATCCTTAATTTTATAGATTGCAGTAGGTAGATCTTTAATTGAAGAATAGTATTCATAATCACTCATTGTGATTATTTTTTCTATTTTACCAAAATGAATTCTACTATTCTTCCTTTCATTATCTATTATAGCTATTAAATCTCCTTCCATAAATTTATTCTTATTAAAGGAATCTATTTTCGCTATAGATAATTCATCATGTAAATCACTTACAATGAAAAGAGTATGAATAGAGGATTTTGCATCCTCTATTTCCAAGTTTCTTGCAAGAGAATATAGCTTTCTTACATAGGTCTCTGAAATTAATCCTTGGTCCATACCTGGTTTAAATTTTTCTATCTTATCTACATATTTGTTGTAGGTTTCATATGGTATAGCTTTAACCTTATCGAAGGATTTACCATTAATATCCTTTACGACATATACTATATTAATGCCATAGCCATCCTCCTCGAAATCATAAGAGGCATGCTCTAAGGTTAGATTTTTGTACTTTGATTCAATTAACCTTTTAAAATCGTATTTTAAAAATTCTAACGCAAGTGGATCAAAGCCATAGTCTATGGCATTGATAATATCAATTTGAGTCCAAAGCTCATCAGTAACATAGAATTTATAATCCATAAATTCATTTAAAAAGTCCATTCGATCATGAATGGCATTAGGATATCGATTACCAATGGTAATCGTCTTCCATTCATCATCGATATAAACTAAGCCCTCTGGAGAAAATGTCTCCTCCTTACAATTTGGGCATGTATGAAAATGAATATCTGCATTTAATACATGAGGCTTTAAATCCTTATCCTTTGGTATACGAATGAGTGCAGGATAGGAAGATTCATAGAATCTTCCGCAGCCTTCACATTTAATTAGCTTATCCTTAAAAATTGCCATGAGCTTCACCTCACCTTACTGTAAATTTTAAATCTTATCCACTACATCAAGCATTTCCTTTGGTAGCTTTCTTCTTACTGCCTTCACTAAGGATTCTGGTATTTCCTTATAGAATGCTTCAGCAATTGCACAAGAAATTGCGGATGTGGTATCACAATCTCCTCCAATGGAGATTGTTGTTCTTAAGCAATCCTCGAAGGAGGTTGAAATTAAGAAGCAATATAGAGCCTGTGGTAGTGTCACCTGGCAGATTTCAGCCTCATGGCGATATGTTCTTCTTAATTCCTCATAATCTAACTTTTTAATCTCTGGGTATTCTCTTTCCATAAATTCTCTTAAGAATTCCTTAGATTTACCCATTCTTGCATAATAAATGGATAAGGCAGTTACAATAGCACCCTTCATGCCTTCAGGGTGGTTGTGGGTAACCTCCGTTACCCTTTTGGCTAGGTCAATGACCTCTTCTTCCGTTTTCCCTACCCAGCCAGCTGCAGAAACTCGCATAGCACTACCATTACCGCAGGAATTGTATGGCTTTCTTGAACTACCAAGTACCCAGTCAAAGAAATGTCCACCATAGCCTGCATAAGGGTATTTCTTACCCCATTTTTTAAGTGTATCAATTACATCATCCTTATTATAAGGATTTCCATTAATTAATACATCTGAAACAGCTACGGTCATTACTGTATCATCTGTAAAGCAAGACCTGTCAACGACTAATTCAAAATCTTTTGTTTTAATATTGTTAAATTCAAATCTTGATCCTACTACATCTCCAATAATTGCACCTATCATATTTCATCTTCCTTTCTATCAAATATGTTTTTAAATATTTCATAATTACAAAATTTGTCATAGCTACTACAATAAATTGCAAATTCCACCCCATCAAAATGGTATTGCTCGAGTAGCATTTTAAATATTGAGGCAACAACCTCAGGTGGGTTATGGAATGCACCACATCCATATGCACCTAATATTAATATTTCTATCTTTTCCTTCTTAGCAACCTGTAATACCTTTTCAATTCTTTTATAGATGATTTTTCTATATTCATCTAAATCGTAAGCTAAAGGTAAATTGGGTGCTGCAGATGTAATTACATCTACATAGTACCAATCTTCCTCATTCATAAGTAAAGGTACAGATTCATCTGTTTTAAATACACAAACCTTAGGTAAATAGATTAAATCATCATTCCCCATTTCATTCATCATTCCCTTTTTAAACATAGTGGTATGTCTTAAATAGAATTCATCCTTAAATTTTTCTTGTGATCTATATAATGTAGATATCCTACATAAGGATTCCTCCTGGGCTCCTGCACTCCATGGTGCACCTCCAATAGAATGATTGTTTGCAAAATTTAATATGGCAACTCTTTTACCCTTGTATTCCTTAGCGGCTTCTAAGGTTCTTTTTTTCGATAGGATAATATTATCTGTTTTACCATCTGGTAAAACATTTAATGTATCCTCTTCCTTTACCATATAGGATAAATCGTTTGTATTATGGATTACATCCATTAATCTTTTATCTGTTCCACATAAATTATAGGTATGATCCATTACATAATGATTTACTATTCTATATTTTCCCTTTGTATCCTTAAATAAATCTAAAACCTCTTTGTTATAATCCATATATATACCTCCGTATCATGATTACGCCTATATTATATAATATTGAAACTACCCTTTGGTGTTAACACTAACACCTTTGTTAAAGAAAACACCCAAAGCGTTGGGTGTTTAATCATCATTCCTTATTTTTTCTTTTTCTTTTTGGTGCTTCAAATTCAATAAGTATTTTTAAAATCTCAGGATATTTTTCAAAATATTCCTCCATTTCCCATAGAGGCTTCGTAAAGCCATCATTTTCTACAATATATTTAAAAATCTCCATATCTAAATTATATTTTGAAACAGGAGAGAATGTATATCCTGCGATTTCCATATATTGAACAATTTGTGTAAAGTTTAGCTTTAATGTAAAGGCAGAGCTAAATATTTCCTTTTTGGATACCTGCTTTTTAAATCTTGCAATATTCTTTCTTGCATTATCGGGAATTATATTCCTTAAAATATTTCTAGTATAATCATCTGTATTTTTAAATACCTTAGAAATGAAATCATCTGGTGAATATAAGGAATTAATATATATTTCATCCTCTACTCTATAATGCCTTCTAATGGCATCCTGAATTAAGCCTATATTTTTATAATCATCGAATCTTTCAAGTACAAATTCTTCTCTTCTATTGAATGGTCTATTATGATTTATAGGATAATTTGGAACATTTGCATATTCAT
>JAFPIE010000103.1 GCA_017388605.1 Acholeplasmatales bacterium
AGGAAGTAGCGTTACCTTAGAGGCTTCTGGATATCCAGGCTATTTATTTGATGGATGGTATAGTAAAGATACTTTAGTAAGTAATTCTGCTACCTATACATTTACTATAGATAGTAATTTAGAATTAACAGCTAAATGGAAGGTAAATTCCAATATTGCATATAGACAAGACCAATTTACATTTGAAAACGACAGTTATCAATATATGACCGGAATCATCGATAAAAATGTCACAGAAATCGTTATTCCAGAAGGAACAAAGGGGTTCTTTGATGATGTATTCAACTATGAAAACAACATCACTTCTGTTACCTTCCCTAAAACAATCGAATGGTCAGGTGGTGACACATTTGCTAAAAATGGAGAAATTGATTTTTATTATGATGGAGATTGGTTTACTTTTAATAAGCTAGAGAGGGGTAATGGCGACGGTATGCCATATAACCATAGTGGCGGTAATATATATTTCTTAGATGAAAATGGTAGTGTCTTACATAACGGAAAAAGGTATTCCTTACAAAAGGATATCATTCTTCCTGAAGGAATCAACAATTTAATATGTGGCATTTTTAGGGGCTTTAATCGCGTAGAATCTTTATATATTCCAGCATCCGTAACTGAGTTTAACGGTGGTTGGCAATTCTTTAATTCTTCATTCAAAAAGATTTACTATGGAGGAACACAAGAGGCTTGGAATAATATTAATAAAAATGAAGAGGATAGTAATAAAGCACTTAAGGATATGACCATTTATTTTTATAGTGAAGATACACCTTCTACTGATGGTAATTATTGGCATTATGTTGATGGAGTTATAACCATTTGGGAATAAAAAAATAAAGTACAATGCAAAAAGTGCATTGTACTTTTTCTTTATAGCAAAGCTTTTTTAATATAAATAGGAATCATAGGATACATAGCTATCCTTATCACTAGGCTCCTCTACTCTTTCATCTCCATATTCATATGTACAATAAATCATAAATGTATTAACGCTCATAGATGCTTCAGATACAATAGAGGTTAAAGACTTAGCATTGGAGCAATCCATTTCTACATAGCTTAATAAATAAGTATCTGTATTATAGCCAATGGTATAGATTAAGGAGTCATCTAATCCTACATAGCTTACCTCACCAAGGGTAGAGCCTGCATTGTTGAATGCGCTTAAAAGCTCATCTCCTGTAAGAGTCATTTTGAAATAAATATTATCTGTAACACTAGAAATTTCAACATTGGCCTTTTCAATAAAATCTAGTATTTTAGCTTCATTTTGAACAATGGCATCATAGGAAGAATCATATTTTTGAACATCTACCTTAGATAGATCAAAAAACTCTTTTAAGGATCTATTAAAGATATTGTCAAATTCTTTTGCCTGTTCATTTAATGTATTAACAAGATCTTGTACCTCAGTAGAACTTGTACTCATACGCATCTTTGTTGTTCTTCCTAGTGCATTTGTATTTAAATAAGCATAATTTCCTACAAGAATCATTCGATTATTCATTTTTTCACTTCTACCATCAATTTCCATATTCATGGTATAGTCCATGTCCAAGCGATTATCGAAAGCCCAATTTGTTAATAAGGCTATATCCATATAGCATTTAAAGCCCTTAGAATACATAGAACCCTTCATATCTAGCTTTACATGGTTTTTCATAGATGTTGCAGAAACCTTAGGTGCATCTGCCTTAGAGATAACCTTAAGTGTATCTAATACCTTTTCCTTATCTGTTGTCTTTTCGATGGTGACCTCCTTAGTTTCTCCAGCTAAATCAACATATTCTGTTTCAATTGTTCTTGATCCCGTGCAGGATGCAAGTACCATAGATAAGGAAGCAATTCCTAATCCTATTCCTAATCTTTTCATTTTCTTTTCCTCCCTTTTTTTAAAAAGATTATAAAATAGATAATTCAAGAAAAAAAGACTTTTGGCACATATACCAAAAGTCTCAATCTTTCAAATGAATCCGGATTAAAAAATCGTACTGACGAATCTCATTCCCATTCCTGGGGATTTACTCCCTTTTTTCTTAAACTATTCTATTTACAAGGATATAATACAATAAGATTTTACCATTTGCAATAAAAATCGTAAAAAATCGTACCAAGGTATATTTATAGATATATCCAATATCTTTGATCTATTTTTCCATTATCTGATGGTATTTCATTTTCTAAAATACCACCATTTTTAATGATAGATTTTCTTGAAGCAACATTATCCTTATAGCAAACCATTAATACCTTATCTATACCTAGCTTCCTACATATAGGTAGGGCTTGTCTAATCATTTCTGTTGCATAGCCTTTTCTTCTTTCTGATGGTCTAACTCCATCACCAATATGGCCACCATCTAGCAATAATCTTTCATTAAGATAATGTCTTATATTAATCGCACCAACGAATATATTTCTATCTACATCTAAAGCAAAATAGGTTGTTGCAGGTACATGACCATCCTCTTTTAAGGTTTCTTGTTTTATCATTTCATTTAAATAAGTATCAAAATCATGATAATCATTTTTAAAAATAGCCCATGGAGAATGATTCGTATCATGTGTGTTATTATATTCTATCCATTCTGAAAGCATTTCCTCTAGCTGATTCTTCCATTCATAGCTAAGCTTAACTAATTTTATATTCATAATCCCACCTCCAAAAAGCTATAAAGCATATTCTAATGCTTCCTTTTCAACCCTATCTAGGGTTCCATCATTTAACAATTCGATAAAGGCATCCAACAAATATGGATCAAATTGTGTCCCACGATTCATTTCTAATTCCTTTTTTATAACTTCCTTAGATAGGCTTTTTCTATAAATTCGATTTGAATTCATAGCATCGTAGGAATCTGAAATAGCAATGATTCTTGCGTTCAATGGAATCTCCTCCCCCTTTAATCCTAAGGGATATCCTTTTCCGTCATAGCGCTCATGGTGATGTCTTGTTGTTAGAGAAGCATTTTTAAGCTCACTCGATTGAGATAATATTTCTCCTCCAATTTCAGCATGAGATTTAATTAAATCAAATTCCACCTCTGTAAGCTTTCCAGGCTTATTTAATACACTATCCGGTATACCAATTTTACCTATATCATGTAATAAGCCCTCCCAACGAAGCTCATGAATTGCATTCTCAGTGAAATTTAATTTCTTAGCCAAAGCACAGGAGTAAAGAGCTACTCTAAAGGAGTGACCATTCGTATATTTATCCTTAGCATCTATGACACTAGCTAAGGTTTTAACAATTTCATCTGTAATATTTTCTAATCTTTTTGCACGATCTGTCGCATATTTTGTTTGAATGGCTACCTCTTCCTTTAATTTCTTTTGATAATCAATTTCAATTAAGGCAACTCTATGATATTGAAGCATAGAAATTAAAGTGAATCCCGCCATGGCAATAAAAATCATAGGGAATCGAACCATAATATCCTGTGGATAATAATCCTTAATGAATTGATTTAATGGAGAATAAAATAATACACAAAAGAAAATGGAATAGAAAAAGGACATGAAAAAGCCAACCTTAACGCTAACGAAATAGCAAATACCTATAGGCATTAATAAGGACCAATAAATTGCAGTTCCATTAGATGCACCTGTAATAGAATAATAAATAAAGGCAACAGAACAAAAAAACACAGGAATCCATATTGCAATATTTCTCTTTTTAAAAACCCCAGCAACCAAAGCACAGCTTAAGCCGCCTAAAAGAGTTACCCCGGCTGGCACTAGCATGGAATAATTTTTTGTAACTAAATCTAAAATAACTAATACACTACCTAGAATTGTCGTAAAAATACTAACAATAGTTAATGCAATTAAATTGTTTTTTAATCTTCTCCCAACGTAAATATCCCTACTTAGGATTTTCCAAAAACTCGCTATTTTTCCCATAAAAAAACTCCCACTTTTTTTACTCTCAAAAATTTATTTCATTATATCATGAAGGCACTATTTTTCAATACAAAAGTGTCATTTTGGCACTATGGTTTTGTTTTATAGTGTCATTTAGAATTTAAAAAAGAAAAAAGGCTTGATACGATATTGTATCAAACCTATTGTTCTTTAATGGCTTGGGACTAATTAATTAATACAATTTTAATTACTTATTTAAATCATATTTTAATATAATTTCTTCACCACAATAATCATTAGTCTTTTTAAAGCCATTATCTTCATATACATGAATTGCTTTTGTATTTTTTCCTTCTGTTGATATCCATATAAATGATTCATTAATTGATATGGATTTAATAATTTCAATTAATTGTTTTAAAGCAAGCTTACCTAATCCTTTATTTTGATGCTTTGCTTCTATCATCATTCTTAAAATACAATAATTATTGATATATTCTCCTTTTATATTATCTCCAATATTGCCTTTAGTAATCATTGCAAACCCTATCGGTACTCTATTTCTATATATAGCAATAGGTAATACATATGCTCCCATAGTTTTGAATAAATATGCTTCTGCTAAAGACATTTCATTTGAAGCAACAAATTCTTTATCTTCTTCTTTTACATCTAACATACATACATCATAAAAATTATCTTTATTAATTTCTCTAAATTCTAAATTAGGTAAACTATATTTTAATAAATCAACATTTATAATTTTATTGTCAGCTAATTCGTTTAAATCTATTGAATAAATTTGTGATAACTTAATCATTTGACTAAAGGTAATATCGTTATTACCTTTTTCTATTTTAGTAATTGTAGATTTAGATGTATACCCAAGTGAATCTGCAAATTCTTGCAATGTTAAATTATTCGATGTTCTAATTTCTTTTATTTTATCTCCTAATTTACTCATTGTTATTACTTAATAAATGCATAATAACATTTATTATTATCTCCATTTCATCAGGTTTAGATTCAGCAGTTAATAATGTTATAGCAACTAATGTATTATTAGATATTACTAATTTACCATCTTTTACTAATCTCTTATTTTTATTTAAAAATTCTAAGAAAAGAGTTGCAGCTATTCTTTTACATCCATCTACAAAAGGATGATCTTTAACTACGAAATATAATAAGTGTGCAGCTTTATCTTCTATTGTTGGATATAATTCAGTGCCAAATACATTTTGGTATACTGCTTCTAATATACCATTTAATTTCCCTTTTTCTTTTTCTACACCAAATAAATCAGAATCATTTTTAAATTTCATTGAATCTATAATTTTTCTTGCTTCATTATATTCAATTTTATAAATAGTTTCATTACCTTTTGGTTTTTCTAATCTTTGATGATCATA
>JAFPIE010000104.1 GCA_017388605.1 Acholeplasmatales bacterium
ATTCTTTTCCTTTAGCTTATCCGTAGTATTTCCTGCGGCACCTGGTACGATAACACTATGTGGGCTTGGAACGACTATATCCTTTTGTCCACCACCAACAAGGATGTGGCTAAGCTCATCGATGGAGAGCTTATCTACGATTTTTTTCGCTTCTATTAAGTATTCATCCATTCCATTTTCAGGTGCATCCTCGACCTTAAGCTCTTTTATTTCCTCAGGCTTAATATTTGCTGGATCAAGCGTAAGCATTAAATTGTCTGGTATTAATAAATCCTTCTTTGGGAAATCTGGAGTTAGAATTTCAATATTCTTTTTTAATGGACAAATCTTTTCATGCTTTTTTAGTATGATATCCTCATGTAAATCAAAGCCTGCAATTAAGCTTCTTTTATCTGAGGATTGACCAATGTATAATGCATATCTACCCTTCTCCATAACCCAAGAAGAGGATTCCTCATCATAGCTTGCTAAATAATAATATGGAATAGATACAGATAATAATGTTTCTTGGTCTGGTACTAGAAGCTTAGATTTTGTAAATCCAATAAGAGAAAATTGTGGTTGCTTAAGCTTACCCTCAGGGCTCGATGCGTAAAACTGTAGTACACATTTACCTTTAAATTCACCAAAATTTTTAAGCTTTACAAAGATTTTGATTTCATCAGCTAAATCGACCTTAGTTGCAATTTTAAAGCCTGTATAGGATAATCCATATCCAAATGGATAACGAACCTTTTTTCTAAATCTTTCATAATATCTATAGCCTACATATATATCCTCACTATAGTCTAATTCATGCTCGTTTTGATCTAAGTAGGAGAATTTATCACCATAAGGAATATCCTTATAGGACATAGGCCATGTGGAGGTTAAATGTCCAGATGGAGTGATATCTCCTGCTATAATGTCAGCAAGGGCATTGCCTCCCTCTTCCCCTAGCATTCCCATGAAGATTAAGCCAGAAAGCTTAATATCATCTAGGCTAGATAAATCAATCATGCCTCCAGCATTGATGATTACTATGACATCCTTATAGGTTTTAGCTAAATAATGAATATCCTCATTTTCTATATCCGATAGTAGGAAATCATTCTTATCAAGCTTTCTATCTCCACCCTCTCCACTCATTCTAGAGATGACATAGATGGCAAGCTCTGTATCATATTTTTTATCCTTATTTAAAACAAATTCAATATCGTGGTAGCCCGTTTCAATATTGGCCATAGAGATTTCCTTGAAGGAGAAGAAGCCTGCCTTCTTCGCTTTTTCTATAAAGAATTTTTTCTTAGCCTCTATAGCCTTTAATCTATAATCCTCAAGCTCCTCTTGGTTCAAAACGCTATATCCTGCATATTTTAATCCATCTAGGATAGATACAGAGTATCTTTCATTTACCTCACCAGAGCCCGACCCTCCCTTGACGGTATTGGTTGCACCAACGCCTGCTAAAACTATTTTTGCTTCCTTTGGAATTGGCAGTATTCCATTATTTTCAAGTAAAACTATGCCCTCAGTTGCAATTCTTCTCGCTAAAGCTCTATTTTTGATTTCAAGCTCATTTGCTTCCTCGGTTAAATGTGCATAGGTCAAGACATTTTCTACCTTTTTTATCATAGGATCACCCTCCAGAATCGTTTCATCTATCTTTATTAAAACACGATTTTAATATTTTTTCTATA
>JAFPIE010000105.1 GCA_017388605.1 Acholeplasmatales bacterium
AATATCATCCTGAATTTAAATCTAGACCAAATAAGGCTCATCCATTATTTAAGGCATTTATCAAGGCTTCTTTAGGAGATTGATTATGAAAGTTAGATTTACAAAAATGCATGGCTGTGGAAATGATTATATTTATATTGACGCAGAGGATAATATTATCCATAACCCTAGATTATTAGCTATTGAGATGTCAGAAAGACATTTCTCTGTAGGTTCTGATGGAATTGTACTAATTGAAGCAAGTAAGGTTGCGGATGCGAAAATGAGAATGTTTAACGCTGATGGTAGTGAAGGTAGAATGTGTGGAAATGCCATTAGATGTATTGGAAAATATCTATACGATAATCAAATTGTCACAAAGAAAGAAATCTCTATTGAAACACTATCTGGTATTAAGCACTTGCACCTATTTGTAGATCAGGGAAGCGTATCTAAGGTATCTGTTGATATGGGCGTTGCAAGCTTTGAACCAAAGCTAATCCCTACAACCCTAGATCATAAAATGATTAATGATCCTTGTATAATTAATAAAACTGAATACAAGATGACTGCGGTTTCTATGGGAAATCCACACGCTGTAATCTTTTGTGATTCAGTAAAGAATATGGACCTAGATAAAAAGGGCTACTTTTTTGAAAACAATCCAATCTTCCCAGAAAGAGTCAATACTGAGTTTGTGAAGGTCATTGATAAAAACCATTTACAAATGAGATTATGGGAAAGAGGAAGCGGTGAGACATTTGCCTGTGGTACTGGTGCTTGCGCAACGGTAGCGGCAGCTTGTATCAATGGCATTTGTAATTTCAATGAGGTCATTTATGTTGAATTAATTGGTGGTATTTTAGAAATTACTTGTGCTAAGGATTTTCATATTACAATGACAGGACCTGCAAAAAAGGTATATGATGGGGTATACGAATATGAAGATTAAGATAAATGATAATTTCTTAAATATTGAAGAAAGCTATTTATTTTCCGATATTAATAAAAGAGTAAAGGATTATAAAAAAAACCATCCAGAGGCTAACATTATACGTTTAGGTATTGGTGATGTTACACTACCACTACCTGAAGTAATTGTATCTGCGATGGTGAAGGCATCTGTTGAACTTTTAGAAAAAGATACCTTTAGAGGATACCCACCTGAATATGGATATGATTTCTTAAAGGAAATGATAAAGGATTATTATAGCCGTAATCATACGGATATAGATTTAGAAGCTATCTTTGTATCTGATGGAGCTAAAAGTGATTTAGGAAATATTGTAGATATTTTAGGTGATAATGATATCTATATTCCAAATCCTGTATATCCTGTTTATCTAGATTCAAATTTAATGAGTGGAAGAAAGATTCATTACATCATTGGAAATGAAGAAAATAATTTCTTACCAACTCCTTGTGGATTAGATAATCTACCTAAGGTAATTTATCTATGCTCACCTAATAATCCAACAGGTGCTACTTATGATTATGATGGCTTAAAAGCATGGGTAGATTATGCATATCAAACAGAATCTTTAATCATTTTTGATGCAGCCTATGAGGCTTTTATTAAAGATGATTGTCCAAGATCTATCTATCAAATACCAAATGCAAAATATGTTGCTATTGAAGTATCAAGCCTATCTAAAATGGCAGGATTTACTGGAGTTAGATGTGGCTATACGATTATTCCTTTAGAGCTAAAAGCAAATGATATTTCTTTGAATAAGCTTTGGAAAAGAAGACAGGCTACAAAATTTAATGGAGTATCTTATGCTGTACAAAGAGCAGCAGAGGCTGCATTATCTAAAGAAGGAGTAGAAGCCTCTAAAAAGAATTTAGCTATTTATAATGAAAATGCTAGATTATTATGCGAATTATTTGATAGAAAACATATTTGGTATAGTGGTGGAAAGAATTCACCATATATTTGGTTAAAATGTCCAAATGGAATGAAAAGCTTTGATTTTTTTGATTATCTATTGTCTAATGCCAATGTAGTAGGAACTCCTGGTGTAGGCTTTGGTATATATGGAGAAGGATATTTCAGATTGACAAGCTTTGCTTCATATGAGGATACATTAAAGGCTATCGAAAGATTAGAAAAACTATTATAAAGCACTGATTTATCAGTGTTTTTTTATTTATTAGCCAATTTATTTTTCTTTTGTCTTTTTGTTCAAGAATATCT
>JAFPIE010000106.1 GCA_017388605.1 Acholeplasmatales bacterium
AATATTGTTTATAAAGATGGTAAAGCATATTTTGCTATAGAGTGTAGGAAATGTAGGCAAGAATTATTATTCCTACTTCATGAGGAAGCGAGAAGAGTGTATGGTGCTTGTGCAAAGTGCGGTAAGGAATTTGGAGTGTATTTACCCTCTATACATGAAGTAGAAAAATAGGTATTTTACTTTTGTTCTAGAAAGAGTATAATATTAAAAGATTTAGGAGGTAATAAATCATGGAAGAAAAGAAATTTATTGGTATGACACCAAATGTAGTATTTGGTCTAACTTGGATATTATTCCCATTCGGAATTGTTGCTTTAGCTGTAGACCACGATAAGATGACAAAGAATGATAAGCAGCAGATTGTATCTGCATTCGTAATGGATGGTTTAACTATGATTCTTTCTATCATCATATCTGTTATTGAAGGTATTCTAATTGGCGCTACTGGAAATGATATTTGGAATTTATTAGGCTTAATCTTAATTGTTCCATTTGTATTCTGGCTAATTGCTATGATTCAGGCATTCCGTGGTGTTGAATATCATTGCCCACTTGCTTGGAGTATTGCAGGTGCATTCGTTCACGATGGACCAGCGGACAAGAAGGAAGAGGTAAAGGCTGAAGAAAAGCCCGAGGCTACTGAAGAAGCTCCAAAGGAAGAAGAAAAGGCTGAATAAGATTTGACGGATTTTAATCCGTCTTTTCTTTTCTTCTTAGAAATGATAAAATAAAACTTAAAGGGAAGTGATACAAATGCTTAAGAATAATTACCATACACATATGAAGTATTGTAATCATGCGGATGGAATGGTTATAGATTATGTAAAAGAAGCTGTTATGTTAGGCTTTTTAGAGCTTGGCATGAGTGATCACGCTCCTGTTTTAGAAACATTCATGAGTAAAGAGGAATATTTAAATAATTATGGATACGACACTATGAAATTAAGTGATGTAGAGGATTATTTAAATCAAATAGAAGAATGCCAAAGGAAATTCCCTAATATTAAAATATATTCTGGCTTTGAGACAGAATATTTAGAAGAACAAAAGGATTTTTATTTATCTTTAAGAAAAAGGGTAGATTATTTTAATTTAGGTATTCATTTTTTTAGGGATAAAAATGGACATGTTTTAAATTGCTATACGGATTTAAATTATGATAATTTAGATGAATATTATCTTAATGCGAAAAAGGCAATTGAAACAAAAATGTATCAAGCCTTCGTTCATCCAGATTTATTTATGTATGGCTATAAGGATAAAAATGGATGTCATACATTTGATGAAAAATGTGAGGAAATAACAAGAAAAATAGCTCATCTTGCGATGGAGAATAATATATATCTTGAAATAAATACCAACGGATTAAAATATTGTAAGGATAAGCATGATTTAAATACATGGCTATATCCATACCCTAAATTTTGGGAGATTATGAAGGAATATAATGTAAAAATTATTGTAGGTGCAGATGCACATACGATTACTGCATTATCGAATGAGAATGTAAGCCTAGTTTATGATTTTATTAAGAATTCAGGAATAAATATAGAAGAAAAGATGGTGATTACAAATGATTTCAAATTTTAAAATTACAGATAATCTTTTATATCAGGAATATGATAATGAGCATGAAATGTATACTGCACTTGATGATTATCTACATAGTGGATATAAAATCAAGGAAACCATTTATTTATGCCCAGTCGTATCAAATGGATTAGAGGAAATCATTTTATCCTATATTCATGTAGAGAATCCTGGTTTAGATATAAAAAAGAAAATACATCGTATGTGTAAATCAATTCGTTTAATGAAGCCAGATTATTCGGATACCATATTAAATCTAATTGGCGCAATAAGAAGAAATTATGGATATTCTAGCAATTATATAGATAAGCATAACATCTTCGATAGAAAATATAAGAATTGTGTCATTTTATTATTGGATGGTCTTGGAAGAAATGTATTAGAGAAGAATCTAGATGAGGATGCATTTTTAAATAAAAAGGTATCCTTTTATGAGCATGCGATATACCCATCGACTACAGCAGCATCCACTACCGCAACCGTAAGTGGCTTAACTCCACTAGAATCGAGCTGGACGGGCTGGAGTAATTACATAAAGGAATTAGATAGAGAAATAGTATTATTTACTGGAGTAAATTATTATACAGATGAGCCAACAGGAAGACCTGCATCAGATTTTATTCCTTATAAGCCATTCTTTAGTGATATGAAGGTTAAGGGATATATTATCAATCCAGATTTTTCAAAGGAAAGTAAGGATATTAATGATGTATTAAGCGATTCCTTACAAAAGCTAAATTATCCACAGCCAATTATTCAATATGTATATTGGCCAGAGCCTGATGGAATTATGCATGAATATGGCACATATTCTAATGAGGCTAAGGATATTCTTAAGGATATTAACGATAAGGTGGAAAGGTATGCGAGTGCATTACCCCTAGATACCCTATTGATTATTTCTGCAGACCATGGCCATACGCCAGTAAAGCCTATAAATCTTTATGAATGTGATTTATTAAATAAATATTTAAAAACAAAGCCATCGAATGACTCTAGATGTACAACCTTTAGAGTAAAGGATGGTATGGGAGACAAGTTCGTTAAAATGTTTAATGCACTCTTTGGTGAGGTATTCCAGCTTTATTCTAAAAGAGATGCGATAAAAATGGGATTCTTTGGTAACCCTAACGGTCATATTCACGCAAGAATTGATGATTTCTTGGGTGATTATGTAGCTATAGCTACAAATCAATTCTATTTCAATTTTAAGGGTGAAAATAACCATTTATTTAAATCCCATCATGCAGGTATAACAAAGGATGAAATGGAAGTGCCTGTAATTATTATAAGGAAGTATTAGAATGAAATATCGAGTAGAATCCATTCTATCCCAAGGAGTTACCCTAGGTAAGATCCATATTATGGATAGATTAGAGGAGGTGAATAGCGACTCCTCTAGCGATTATATAAAATTAGATAATGCCATAAAAAAATCCTTAGAAGAAATAGAGGAGATGAAGAAGAAATCACCAGAGCTTGAGAGCTATTTATTAGTACAGGAATATATGATTTCAGACCCTGAGCTTAAAAAGAGAATTCTTATTATGCTCGATGAAGGAATTAGTGTATCTAAGGCAGTACCTGCGGTAATGAAGGAATTCATTGAGGGGCTTGCGAATTCCACAAGTGGATATTTAAAGGAAAGAACCAATGATATGGAGGATGCTGCAAGAAGGATTGTTTTAAATCTATCTGATTTTAAAGCAAATACTCCAAATGAACCATTTATTCTATATACAGATAAGCCATATCCTTCCTATTTAATTCACAATAAGGATAAGATATTAGGAATTATCTCTAGAGTTGGTGGATATACCTCTCATACAGCCATTTTAGCTAGAAATTACGATATTCCCTTTGTCATTTCTAAAGAGGATTATAAAGAGGGCGAAGAGGTATTAATTGATACAAGAAAAAAGATTATTATTACAAATCCATCCTCCTTACAAAGAAATATTAAGAAGGATATGAAGCATAAGAAGGCAATTCTTCATGCAGGGTATAAATTCTTAGCCAATGCTGCATCCGATTTAGATGTAAAAAAAGCCATGGAATATGGCTTTGATGGAGTTGGACTTTATAGAACTGAAATGATATTCATGAATTCAAATCGTCCCTTTACAGCCCTAGAGCAATATAAAATCTATAGTGATGCTGTAGAGGCATTAGCTAAGGATAAATATATTGTATTTCGTACCTTTGATGTCGGTGGAGATAAGCAAATATCCTATGTGCATACGAATAAAAAGGGTATAGATAATTATAAACAAAATCCCTATATCTTTGAAAATCAGGTCATGGCAATTTTAAAGATATATACAGATACAAAAATGGATATAAGAATCATGTTCCCTATGATTTTTGAACCGGAGGAATTTGATTATTTAAAGGGATGGGTTTCTGATTTAGCTCAAAGATTTGGCTATTCTATTCCACCTCTTGGTATGATGCTTGAAACGAAAAGTGCATTAGAGAATATTAAAGATTTCAAGGGTGTTAAATTTATATCCATTGGTACAAATGATTTAGTTAAGGATATATATAGCCTAGATAGAGAAACGGCAGTAGATAGGTTAGATGAATATAAGGATGATTTAATAAAGAAATTAATTCCTGTTGTCGATTATGCAGAAAGAAAAAATATACAATTATCGGTTTGTGGTGAGCTTGCATCCATACCAGAAATTGCAGAGGAATTCTATAGAATTGGTATTAAGAATCTATCGGTATCACCATCCTTAGTGGATATGCTAAATCAAGCATATTTAGACTATACGAATAAAACAATAAAATAGAAAATAAGATTGGGGCAAGATTCTTGCCCCTTTTGAATGCAGTTTCATACTATAGATTATGTATTTTAAATTGAATTTGATTTCTATATTTAGTATAATAACTAATGGTTTTGAAAAGAATGGAGATTAAATTATGAGTACATTAGTTGTTGTAGGATCCCAGTGGGGAGACGAAGGTAAAGGTAAGATTACAGATTACATGGCTCAAAAGGCTGATGTTGTCGTAAGAAGCCAAGGCGGAAATAATGCCGGCCACACAATTACAATTGAGGGAGAAAAGTTTGCATTAAGAAGTATTCCATCTGGAATATTTAATCCAAAAATTAAAAATGTAATGGCAAACGGTATGGTAATAGATCCAAAACAAATGCTTGAAGAGCTTAAGGGACTTGAGGATAGAGGAATTAAGGATTATCAATTATTTGTTTCTAATCGTGCTCATATTGTACTTCCATATCATAGATTATTAGATGGTGCCTATGAAAAATTTAAGGGAGATAAGAAAATAGGTACTACAAAGAAGGGTATTGGACCTGCATATGCAGATAAAATTAATCGAATTGGTATTCGTATTGCAGATTTAATTGATCCAAAGATTTTTGCAGAAGCATTAAAGACAACTTTAGCTATTAAAAACATGGAGCTAAAGATGCTTGGGGAAGAGGAATTAGATTTCGATTCTATTTATAATGAATATGTAGAATATGGAAAGAAGATTAAGCCTTTCGTATGTGATACTTCCTTACTTCTTGAAGAGGAAATTGAGGCAGGCCACAAGGTATTATTTGAGGGTGCCCAGGGTGTAATGCTTTGTATTGAGCATGGTACATACCCATATGTTACATCCTCATCACCTACTGGTGCTTCTGTACCAGTAAATAGTGGTGTTGCTCCTAAATATATTGATAATATTTTAGGTATTTGCAAGGCCTATACTACAAGAGTAGGTGAAGGACCATTCCCAACAGAAATTGAAACTGAAATTGGTAATTATATTCGTGAGCGTGGTCACGAATATGGTACAGTTACAAAAAGACCAAGAAGAGTGGGTTGGTTAGACTGTGTTGCCTTAAATTACGCAAGAAGAGTATCTGGTATTAATTATTTATCCTTAATGCTATTTGATGTATTAAGTGGCTTAAAGGAAGTAAAGATTTGCTATGCATATGATTTAGATGGAAAGGAAATTAAAACTATTCCTGCAACTCTATCTGAGCTTGAAAGATGTAAGCCATTATATATCACTATGCCTGGTTGGGATGAGGATATTACACATGTTACATCCTTTGATGAATTACCAGAAAACGCAAAGGCTTATATTAGAAAGATTGAAGAATTAACAAAGAGTGAGATTGTAATCTTCTCCGTTGGTCCTGATAGAAGCCAAACAATTCAATTAAAGGATTTCTTTAAATAATGGAAAAGATATTAGTATCCGGCTGTTTAGCCGGATTTAATACAAAATATGATGGTAAAAATAACTTCAATCCCAAAATAGAGGAATTAAAGAAGAAATATGAGCTCATCTATATTTGTCCTGAGGTAGATGGTGGACTATCTATTCCAAGAGATCCCTCAGAAAGAATAGAGGATAAGGTAATTTCTTGTAAGGGTATAGATGTAACAAAGGAATTTACTCTTGGGGCAGAAAAAGCCTTAAGGCTTGCTAAAGAAAATCATATAAAGAAGGCAATCCTAAAGGATGGATCACCATCCTGTGGTGTTACCTATATTTATGATGGTACATTTTCACATAAGAAAGTGAGAGGCCAAGGCCTAACTACAGAAATGCTTAAGGATTTAGGTATTCAAATTTATAGCGAGAATGAAATCGATGAATTATTGTAGAGGTTTTTATGAAGGAGCTTAAAGTTACAAAAGAGGAAGTAAGAAAATGCTTAGATGTAAAAAGAATAGATTTAAATCTAATTATTTATTTTTTTATCTATGCAATATTAACTAGCATATTATTACCTTTAATGTTAAATCTCGTCATTGATTTAATGGTATGGGCATTTATTACAGGCTTTACTAGTGTGTTCTTCTTAATCTTTGAAATATCAAATATTATAAGATTAGTGTATATGCTAAATTCCTATAAAAAATTACCTGCATACGAAGTAAAGCTTGATAAGGTAAATTATTATTTAAACAAAAAAATACCAGTCTTTGCATGCCCTATTCAAACAAAGCTTGGTACTATTTTAGTTGAAACCAACGCCATCTATAAGCTTAAGCAGGTCCCCCTTTATAAGGGACACCTTGCTAAAGTATTATATGATCAAAAGAAGAATAGAATTTATAT
>JAFPIE010000107.1 GCA_017388605.1 Acholeplasmatales bacterium
CAATCCTATTCGTATCCAAAGTATGTGTAATACCAAAACAAAGGATGTAGATGCAACCGTTCATCAAATTCTTGAATTAGAGAGATTAGGCTGTGAAATCATTCGTGTTGCGGTATTAGATATAGAGGATGCCTATTCCATTCATAAAATTAAAGAAAGAATACATATTCCTTTAGTTGCAGATATTCATTTTGACCCAGAGCTCGCGATTATCGCAATTAAAGAGGGTGTAGATAAAATTAGATTAAATCCAGGTAATATTAGAGATAAGGATAAGATTAAAGAAATTGTGGAATTATGTAAGGAAAGACATATTCCTATTCGTATTGGTGTAAATGCAGGCTCCTTACCTAAGGGATGGGAGACATCCGCAGAAAATATGATAAGGGCTGCCAAGGAGCATATTGAAATATTAGAGAATTTAGGATTCTATGATATTGTATTATCTATTAAGGCATCCAATATTAAATTATGCCTTGAGGCATATAAGCTTGCTGCAGAAACCTTCCCTTATCCACTTCATGTAGGTATCACAGAGGCTGGTACAGCATTTAAGGGATTAATTACATCTTCTATTGGTTTATCTAAGCTATTAGAATTAGGTATAGGAAATACAATTAGGGTTTCTTTAACTGGAGATCCTTTAGATGAGGTTAAGGCAGCTAAGGTCATCTTAAACGAGGAAGGATTAATTGATAATATGCCTATATTAACCTCATGTCCTACCTGCGGTAGAACACAAATTGATTTAATTCCACTCGCAAAGGCTGTGGAGGAATATTTATATACTGTAAATAAAAAAATCCATGTTGCTGTCATGGGTTGTGTTGTCAATGGTATTGGTGAGGGCAAGGAAGCTGACTTAGGTATTGCTGGTGGTAAGGGTACTGCTGTCATCTTTAAAAAGGGTGTTCCTATTCGTACGATTAAGGAATGCGATATATTAGAGGAATTAAAAAAAGAAATTGATTCTATGTAAAAAAATATGCGTCCTTTGTAGACGCATATTTTTTATGGCATTAAAGCCATAGTAATTAAGAAATAAACACCACACATTATAATTGGGATAAAGGTTAAAACAATCTTTACCACAAATAAAGCATCACCCTTAAAGAAATTGCTCTTCATTGAATAAGCCATTGCTGCAGCACCATTAATAAATGTTACAATTAAGAAATTACCTAATACCCATAATAACATACTTGAAATAAATGGCTGAACCTTAGAGGTTATTTCTTCTTTATCTATTAAGCCCTCTATTGCACCCTTTGTTTGTACAAATCCTATAATAAAATAAATGGTACCACCAATAAACATTAGTGCTCCAATGATAGATAATAATAAGGATACCTTTCTTGAACTCATATAAAATCAACTCCTAAAAAATATACATAAATACTATATCATAAAACACCATAAAAAGAAAAGGAATTGTCGAATTTCACGACAATTCCCCATATTTCTTAAACAATTAAATCGCCTTTTTTAATCCAGCCAAGCTTATAGAATAATAAATCAATTCCAAATACTAAGGCTGTTGGTAGGATAATTTCAAATCCAAATATTGCAAGCCATGTCTGCCAAGTATTTCCCATGGATGCGAATGTACCAATTTGACCAACCAAGCCAGATGTACCCATACCAGCACTTGAGCCAACACAATAAATGTTAAATGCACAGGTTACAATAGGACCTAAAATTGCAGATGCAATTATGGTTGGAAGCCAAACGATAGGCTTCTTTAGAATATTTTTAAACTGTAGCATGGATGTACCAATTCCAATGGATACTACCATACCAATACTATTGTCTCTTCTCGATTGAACAGCAAAGCCAGCCATCTGACAGCAGCAACCAACAACTGCAGCACCAGATGCAATAACTAATCCTGAATAATTTGGATCAGCTAAGGCTGCCTGTACAGATACATCCTTAGGTAGCATGAATACCATTGCCGCAATTGCAGCTGAGGATATTGGAGCTGTAAGTGCCATACCCATTAATACAGCAACTACAATTCCCATGACGAATGGAACCGCATTTGTACCAGCATTAACTAACCACTGAATAGCGTATGTTACATATATTGCAGGGAAACGTAAGGATAATGCAAAAATCAATCCTACGGTAACTGCAAATAGTGGAACAATTAAAATATCAACTGGGGTCTTCTTTCTTAATACAACCTTCATTAATAAAGCAACACCGATGACAGTTAAATAAACCGTTAATGGATCTCCAATTTGGAATGTTCCATTGTTTACAACGCCTTCCGTAACAAATTTTGTTGATAATGAGAAATATCCAGCAAGCTCACCTACACCAGCTAAAACTACAGTTTCTAGTGGCTTTTTCTTAAGTGCAATCGCAATACCAACACCAATGCCTGCGCCAGTTAAATTCTGAAGTGCCTTAGCACCATTACAAATAACTGTGTTTAAGAATGTGCCTACATTGCCATCTTCTCCTACTACTGGGGCTGGGAAGAAACCACCAATGGTAGCAATAATTGTACCAATGATTAATGTGGCAAATAAACCATAAGCCATACCATTTAGTGTAGTAATTAAGAAGGATAATACCTTATTTTCCTTCTTTGGCTCATCTTCTTTTACTTCCGCATTTTCTTCTTCTACTTGGACCTCGGTAGATTCTTCTTGAGTAACCTCTAAAGTCTTTTCTTTTTCTTCCATAAAAAAATCTCTCCATATTCATTTTATTTTAAAGACATAGTATCACAAAAAAGTACAAGTGTTAAACAAAAACGCACAAATTGCTGTAAGTAAATGTTTTCAAAACAAAACAATGAAATGTTATTTCATTTTTTAGACATTTAGACCTCTAAAAATTCTATAAAGGAGCCTCCAAAAAGACATTTGTTGTTTTTTTAAGCTAAATAAGATATAATCAATGTGAGAGATTACGATAGTTATTTAAATACATAAACAAGGAGGTTATGTTATGCACCTTCCAGCTTTTATTATAAGAAATAAAGTAAATACGATTAAACAAAACATTCAAAGTGTTCGAATTAAAATGGCCATTTCTTTAAGTGTGCTTCTTGTATTCATCATGACATTCATTTCCATTTTCGCTTTTGAATTTAACAGAGTTACAAAGCTTTCCTATACAGAAATTGCAGAGGTAAGAATCAATAACTCAGGAATGCAAAGAGCCGATTCGGTCACTACATCTATGGAATTTGCATTCCAGGATGTCACAATCTTTAGCACCCTAATGGAAGAAAAGGATTTAGAGGACACTGATGGAAGTATTTCAAAGGAAAAGGTCAATGAGGTATTAAGTACAATTATCATTGATCCATATTTCATTGATGATGTCGGCGTAATTTTTGATGGTCAAGCATATTTTGGCATCAATTTAGAATTTGATATCGGCATTACGGATGTCAAAGAAAACGAAATGATTGCAGGTGCAAGATTACAAAATGCACAAAAGGAAAATCTATATTTTATCATTCCGCTTCAAAAGAATACACATCATACAAAAATTACTGGATTTGTTGGTGTTATTAGCATAGAGAAATTTGAGCGTGCAATTCATTCTGATGTTTACAACAATGAATCCACAACCCTAATTCTTAATCAAGATGGAGATATCATCACCTATACCTCTGGCGTTCATAAGTGGAGATTTGAGGATTTTGATGGAATGAAATTTACAAATCTAACAGACGCAATGAAAGTTTGGGTAAGTGAACCGGATTATCAGAGATATCTAGATTTCATGCAAAATCCTGAAAGTAAACTATTCAATGCAGGAACAAACGATAGAGATGGTATGTTCTATAAATCCATATTATCCTATGGTGATCAGGATTCCCCATATATCTTAGTATTTATGGCTCCTAAATATTTGCTTACAAATCAAACAATTAATCTTACGAATATTTCTATTGGTGCATTCTTCGTTTCCGTTTTTGTTGGAACTATATTCGTTGTTTTATTATCCGTGCTTGTAACCGTATTATATATTAGACGTAAAAGAGAAAATGCATTTGATCAAAAGACTGGTCTACATAGAGAGGAGCAATTCTTCTATGATGCACAGGCTGTATTATTACAAAATACAAAATCTACCTTTGGCTTAGTCTTTATGAATATTAAGAACTTTGCCAAAATCAATAATGATTATGGCTCACAAATCGGTGATGCCATCCTAAATCAAATAGGAAGAAAAATATTTGAACAATTCCAAATGAGCGATGTTGATGTAACGGGATATCAGCATGGAGATAAATTCTTATTACTTCTAAAGGGAGATAGTGATGAGGTATTATATAAATTGACTGAATTAAATAATGCCTTGTCCGAAACAACCTTCGAAAACAATCAAAAGCTAACCTTCTCCTATGGAACAAAGATTACAGATCATCAGCACGCTCTTGACCTACATAGTGAAATGGATTGTGCAAAATATAGTGAAAAAAATTCAACATCAAATAATGCCTTCTCCTTCTATGATGAGCAAATGATTGCAAGACAAAAGGAAAGAGATGACCTAAATGGTAGATTTGAGGAAGCATTAAAAAACGAAGAATTTGAAGTGTTCCTACAATTAAAGTGGGGATTAAAGAAAAATGCTTGGGCAGGTGCTGAGGCATTATGTAGATGGAGAGACCCAATTAAGGGTATTATTCCACCAGGTAAATTTATTCCTCTATTTGAGGAAAATGGTAAGATTGTAAAGCTTGATGCTTATATGTTTGAGCAAACATGTAAAATCATTTCTAAGATGCTTCAAAACGATGAGCCTTGTGTTCCTGTATCCTTCAATTTATCTAAGCGTAATTTCCATGATTTATCCTTTATAAAGGATTATGAGGCTATTATTGAGAAATATAGTATTCCTCATGATTTAATTGAAATTGAAATTACAGAAGGATTATTAGTCGATAATGTAGAATCCTTCACAAGCTTCATTAAGATTTTCCATGAGAATGATTTTAATATCTCTATGGATGACTTTGGAGCTGGCTATTCAAGCTTAAATATGATTCACCAATTAGATTTTGATGTCATCAAAATTGATGCAAAATTCTTCCGTGGTGGATTTGATGAAGCCAACCAAATTATTGTTTCTTCTATCATTAACCTATGCCATAAGCTAAACAAGATTGTAGTTGCAGAAGGTATTGAGGAAGAAAGTGAGGTAGAGTTCTTAAGAAATGCAGAGTGTGATATCATTCAAGGATATTATTTTGCAAAGCCTCTACCAGTAAACGAATTTAAAGAATTGCTATTTAGCTCACCAAAGCAAAGATAAAAGTCCACCGCGGTGGACTTTTTCTTTATCTTATCTATCCTTCTTTTCTTCCTTTAGCCTTCTATAATAATCCTCAATTTTATCCCTTGCCTGTAAATAATATTTTTCAAGCCTAGGGTCAAATTGCTTACCCATATTTTCCAATATGATTCTATTTGCTTCCTCGAAGGAATATTCCTCCTTATATACTCTTTTCGATACTAAAGCATCATATACATCCGCTAAGGACATTATTCTTGCCTCAAGCGGAATATCTTCTCCCTTTAATCCTAAAGGATAGCCTCCTCCATCCCATCTTTCATGATGGAAATGTGCAATGTTGATGGCAACCTCCTTAAAGGATGCGTCCTCTGTATCACTCAAGATTTCTGTTACAATTCTTGCACCCTCTGTAGAGTGTCCCTTCATAGTTTCATATTCCTCTATCGTAAATTTACCAGGCTTTCTTAATATTGCATCATCAATAGCTATTTTACCTAAATCATGCATTGGGGCAGCCTTTACAACCTCCTTATAGAAGGAATTGGAATATTCTCTATTCTCATCCTTTTTGATTTCTTGGACAATCAAGGATACAATATCTGAGGTTCTTTTAATATGACCACCTGTAGAATTATCTCTACTTTCTACCATAGCTGCCATACCTAAGACCAATTTATTTCTCGTTTCAATTTCTCTTCTTCTTATTCTAGAAAAAGCCAAGAAGAATACAACCTGCGTGGCAACTAATAGAATGGTAATTAAATATATATCTACAACCAATTCATTTTGCCCTGCATTGCTTTTTACTAAAAGAATTAACCAAGAGGAGGTGGAATACAAAACAAGCAATAATAAGCCAAATAATGCGGCCATTGAATTACCGAAGGTATTCTCTTTATCCTTCCTTAATAAATAGAAATAATAGATAAATCCTACGGTTGCCCAAACGGTAAGTACAATGCATGGCTCTTTACTAACTCCATCTCTTGCAAGTACATTATCTAAGAATATACTAATTGCTAAAAATATACCAAAGGAAAGCCCCATAATGCCACAGGCAAATCCTTTTTTATAGTTTTCTCTTCTGGCCTTTACTAATACTATAATGGCAACATAAACAAATATAACACAACCAGAAAATGAAGTTACATCAACAATAAATCCAATAAATACTCTTCCTGAAAATAGCATTATAGCGGTTAATAAAAGTATAATTAAAATATTTTTAAATGGTATGTTCCATTTATTCTTCTTAGAAAATATTTTAGGTAATACAGAATCCTCACTCATAGTATCTACTAAATTGGATAAGCCAAATAAATTACCAATAATACTTGTTATGATAATCGCAAAGAGCGCGATAGAGAATAGAATAACACCAGCTGTACCCAAAAACTCATGAATGACATAAAATGCTGGAATACCATTTAATCCATCTATAGTATCTATATTCTTTAAATATTCATACCAATTGCCATATTGGCTTGGAAATGCACTAATGGATAATAAACACAGCATTAAATATAAAAGGGTTGTTATAATAACGGATATAGCTAAAATCTTAAATGTATTCTTAGTCTTTATATCCTTTGCTGAATTTGAAATACTTTCAAATCCAATAAATGCCCAAGGAATCATACTAATTACATTTAATATTTGCATAAATTCATTATCTCCATTTAATGCAAAATCAGGTTTAAAGGATTCAAAGCCTCCCTTATGCATAATTGCTGCAACAAAGAATCCAATAAAGATAATGACTACGAATAGAATAACGAAAAACATTTGAACCCAAGAGGTTATTTTCTTTTTTAGGAAGCATATTCCACCAAAGATTGCAAGGAATACTAAGCATAATAGTAATTCACCAAACCATATTTCATATTCCCATATGGTGTAATGAAAGCCAAATTGGAAGGTACTACC
>JAFPIE010000108.1 GCA_017388605.1 Acholeplasmatales bacterium
AGTCGATTCCCCTAGATGAAATATTAAATAAAGAGGAATATGAGACCCTAAGAGTCATTTATGTTGGTGGAAAGCTAAGGGACGATGCGAGATCCTCCTATTCCTATTTATTAAACACAAGAAATCTTGAAAAATTCTTCTTTTTAAAATCAAAAAGAAATAAGGATGAATATGAGCTTTCAGACTTTGTGTTAGATTATTTTAATAAAAAGAAATAATTATACATAATTCTGCGTTATTTTTATTATATCCTAGAGACAAAAGGAGTGATAATATGACAATTGAGGAAAAAAAGGCACTTGAGGCCTTACATATTATGGAGATTACTCCAGATCATACTATAAGTAGATTAGAGCTTAAGGAAAGCTTTCTATCCTTAAGTGAAAAATATATGGATAATAGTGAAAAATATAATAAAATGAAGAATGCCTATGATTATTTATATGATCATATGGAATTATTAAATGAGGCTATTCATAATAGGTTAAATCCATGCCATGAGAGGCATGAATATAGCTATTCATGGGAAGAAAAAAAGGTAGAAGAGGTTCAAGGAGAGGTAGTAGAGGATAATCCAAAGAATGAGGCTACATTCAATCCAAATGAATTACCTAAGGTAAAGGATAGACCTACGGTATTCGCAGCAGTATTATCCCTTGTATCTCCTTTGATAGGTATTATTATGTTCATTTTGACAAGAAGGATTACACCAAAATCCTCATTCTTGTATTTATTCTTAGCTATCGTAGGCTTAATTGCATCCTATTTCCTTATGTTTTTCTTTTTCATGAGGTAGCCTATGTTACCTAAGAATCCAATTTTATTATTATCTATTGTGAATACAAAGCTTAGAGATTTTTATTCTAGCTTAGATGAATTATGTCAAGATTTAGATGAATCTAAGGATGAGATTATAGATATATTAGCTAGGTTCGGTTATATCTATGATAAGGAATTAAACCAATTCCGTGAAAAATAAGATTTAAGACAGAATAGAGAAATGTGTTTAATGCCATTTCTCTATTTTTGTTTTATAATATAGTCGAGGTAATGGTTATGTTTAATAAAAAAGATCCAAAAAGACAGCAGTGTATGCTTACAGGTAAATTTAGAAAAAAAGGATATGACTGGTGGTGGCATTCCTTTACAGCTATAAATAGAAATACAAAGGAAGAAAAGGCCTTTTTTGCTGAATTCTTTTTAATAAATCCTGCCTTAGGTGGAAATGAGCCCATCTTTGGTCAATTAAAGGAGAATAAGGAAAAGGGTATAAGACCATCCTATTTAATGGTAAAATGTGGTACCTGGGGACATGATGCAAAACAGCTTCATAGATTCTTTGGCTGGAATCAAGTCAAGGTACATATGGGAGTACCATACCAAATTGAGGCTAAGGATTGCTACTTAGATAATGAAAGATTAAGACTAAAGGTTGAAGTTAAAGATTCTAAAAACCATCCTGAATGGATGTCGTCTGATGGTTCCATTGAAATGGAATTAACCATGTCTAAAGAAATTACCTATAATGTTGGCTATGGCGCATCAGGGCTTTTCCGCGCATTAAAGGCCTATGAAATGTATTGGCATGCAGAAGGCATTAAAACGAAATATTTTGGTACCATTATTTATAATGGTGAGGTCTATGATGTTATACCAGAAAAATCCTATGGATATCAGGATAAAAACTGGGGCTCCAATTTTACTACCCCTTGGGTATGGCTATCCTCCAACTGTCTAAAGAGTAATATTACAGGAAATGTACTTTCCAATAGTGCCTTTGAAATTGGTGGTGGAAAGCCAAAGGTCTTTGGCATTTCCTTAGATAGAAAGCTTTTGGGCTGTATGTATTATGAAGGAAAAGAGATGGAATTTAATTTCTCTAAATTTTGGACAGGCTCTAAGACAAGCTTTAGTTGTGGAATTGAAGATGGCTACATGAAATGGCATGTCCTACAGTCTACAAAGAAATATATTATGGAATCTGAAATAAAGTGTAAGCTTGATGAAATGCTACTGGTTAATTATGAGGATCCAAATGGAGATAAGCGTCATAATAATCTATATAATGGTGGTACAGGTACTGGTAATATAAAAATATATGAAAAGCGTGGCAAGAATAAGATATTAATCGATGATATAGAAGCTTCTCATATTGGATGTGAATATGGAGAATTTGACAAATAAATTGGTTTCTTAGTGAAACCATTTTATTTTGTGGTAAAATATCTATATGAGATTAGAATATATAGTAGAAAATGACAATATCCGTCTATCGGAGGAGCTTAAGCTTCATACAACGAAAAAATTATATAGAAGTATAAAATCTAAGAATTTAAAGATTTATGTTAATGGTATTGAAACTAAGACCTATCTTATGGTAAAAAAAGGAGATATTATCACCATAGATTACGATAATGAAAAGGAAATTGAATGGCCACTATATGAATCTAGCTTAGATATATATTATGAGGATTCCAATTATTTAATTGTGAGTAAAAGAGCACATTTATTATCTATTCCAACAAAGGGGGAGCCTAAGAGTATATATCAAGAGGTTTTATATTACCTAAGGAATAAGAATGAGCCATTAACGATATCACTATTAAATCGATTAGATAAGGAAACATCAGGCTTAATGATGATTGCGAAGAACAGGATTGCTGCCAATTTGATGCAGCCAACGCATGAAAAAATGGAAAGATTTTATATTTGTAAAACACATGGGTTATGGGATATAAAGGAAGGTATAATTGATAATTATATAGAAAAGGATATAAATTCCAATAAAAGATATATCTCAGACCATGGAAAAAGAGCGATATCCCTATATAAGGTAATAAAGGAAATCGATGGAAATTCTTACCTCATGTTCCATTTAAAAACAGGTAGAACACATCAAATAAGGTTACATACTTCCTATATGAAGCATCCCATATTTGGAGATACTATGTATGGAATAGAGGATGGTAGTACCACAATGGCTCTTTCAAGCTATAAAATAAAATTCCATCATCCATATTTAAATAAAGATATAGAAATAGAATTAAAAGGAGAATTCGAATGGGAAAAATAGAAACAATAAAATTCACAGGTGAAAATGGAAAAGAAATGACCTTTGAAATCATCGCGGATTTAACCTATGAGGATTATAATTATTTAATCCTAAGGCCATTAAAAAAGTACGATGATTTAGAGCCAGATCAGGCAATTGTCTTTCGAGTAGAATCCACAGTCGATGGAGATACCTATATCATCGAAGAAAATGATGAGATCATCGATGCAATAGAAGAGATTTATAATTCCGAACTATAAAGACCGAAAAGGTCTTTTTTTTATGCTTTATAACAAAACCAAATTTTCGTTTTTAAACTTTTTCGTGAAAATAACGAAATTATTGAAATAAAATGATGACATTTTTTTCATTTTGATATACAATTAGAATGGTTTTGTAAGGAAATGGAGAAATCTTTACGCAAGGAGGACAATTTTAATGAGAGAATATCTTAAGCCTATAATGGCAGAAGAGGAGCTTGAACTTAAGGATTGTATTGCTGTATCGAACGATGGTAATACAACCGATGGTGAAAGTGGAGCACTAGAGGATATCATGGGAGGAATTTTATCATGAAGAAGGTATTATATCTAACCTTAGGTATCTTTTTATCTTTGTTTGTATTTTTAATATCCTTTGGCAGTACAAAGGTATTTGCAGATAATGATATTACCTGTACCCTAGAACAGCAGGAAAATGATACAACAGGCAATGAAACAAAAATAAGATATATTGCAACAATAGAAAATTTATATGATTTAAATGACATAGCAAAGATAACATTTAATTTCTATTTATATAAATATAATGATGTTAATTCTTATGCTAAGGAGGGTACATTTACTACAACTAAGGTATATGAAAGTGTATCTGGAACAAATGGTAAGGCTAAGGTAGATCATACCTATTATGCTGTATTTACCTTAACTGGTGTGGAAAAGTTTAAGGATTATACCATATCTACTTATGTAGCATTAGATGTTGAAGGTGATGATATTGAATCGAATTTAGTATCTCATACCATCCAAGATAGTGGTGATACCTTCTTTATGGGTATGGATAGTAGTGCCGTACCTGCACTAGAGAAGGCTGGAGTTGTATATAGAAATGAAAATGGTGAGGTAGAAGACGTATTTAAGATTTTGGCTGACCATGGAGTAAATTATATTCGAGTTCGAGTATGGAACGATCCATATTACACTGCATCAAATGGTGAAAAATATGGTTATGGTGGTGGAAACTGTGATTTAGCGAATGCCATAGCTATTGGAAAAAGAGCGAACAAATATGGCATGAAGCTACTTGTCGATTTCCATTATTCGGACTTCTGGGCAGACCCAGAAAAGCAGAAGCTTCCAAAGGCTTGGGAAGGCTATACGGATAGCCAAATTGTAACTGCAATTTATGACTTCACTAAGGCATCTCTAACGGAGATGAAGAATGCAGGTATTGATGTTGGTATGGTTCAGGTTGGAAATGAGACCAATGACGCATTATGTGGTCATATGGGAGATGAAAACATGGATGTAATTTGTAGCTTCTTTAATAGTGGTTCAACTGCAGTAAGAGAGGTATATCCTAATTCCTTAGTAGCCGTTCATTTTGCAAATCCATCGAATTATTCTACATACCAGTGGTATGCAGCACAATTAAATACATATAATGTAGATTATGATGTATTTGGTACATCCTATTATCCATATTGGCATGGTTCACTTAATAATTTATCTAAGCTATTAAGTGAGATTGCATCTACATATAATAAGCAGGTATGTGTTCTTGAAACAGCATACGCAAATACAGAAGAATATACCGATTCAAGAAGCGATGGCTATAACAATACTGTATTTACAAGAGAACAAGAATTAGCTGATGACACAAACTCCTCACTACCTTATGAATTTACTGTAGCTGGCCAGAAGAATGCCGTAATTAATTTAATGGATACAATCAAGAATAAGACTACTAATGGTCTTGGTGTATTCTATTGGGAAGGTACTTGGATTAAGACTCCTTTTGATACTTTAACTGCATCTGAAACCTATGGCACAGGCTGGGGTAATAAGTATGCATATTACTATGATTCAGCTAATTATAAATTAGAAAATGGTGGATGTGCTATTGAAAATGAAGCCTTCTTTGATGAAAATGGAAATCCATTTGATTCCTTAAATGCATTTAAGGTTGATGTTTCAAGCGCAATTACTAGAAGTACAGATGGATATGCTAGTGCTACATTATGCAATTCCTCCTTTGAAGATGTATCCTTAGATGGTTGGGTTGTAAATAATGCACCAGATGACACATGGCCAACGGATAAATACAAATCTGATGGTACTTATGGTCTTTCCTTTGGTAGTGATTCAAGCTATACATTAGATTTATATCAAGATATTTCTTATATTACTTATGGTACATATAAGTTCTCCTTAGATGTTATGGGAAATAGCCTATTAAGTAATATTTATATCTATGTATCTATTAATGGTGTTAAAACAACAGTATCTGCACCTCTTACTGGTTGGGATTCATGGAAGACTTATTCAGTTACCTTTAGCGCAACCTTAGAAGATAGGGTAGAAGTAGGTATTTATATAAGTGCATCTGGCATTTGGGGATATATTGATAATGCGAAGCTTGAAAGAACAGATTCAAGTAATTCAAGTCAAGTATCTTTTATAAATGATATTGAAGATTCAACCTTTGATTCATATTCAAGTTGGACTGTAACACAAAATGAAACCTTAAGTACTCTTGTGGTTAAGGAAAATTCTAATGCTACAAATAATAAAACCTCAAGATTAAATGCTTGGGGTGGAAGTGATA